>JAOTTZ010000163.1 GCA_029864165.1 Burkholderiaceae bacterium | reverse complement strand
TAGAGTTGAACCGCGCTGCCCCAGACACGGCCATCGCCCACGAGTGCCGGCGGCATATGACAAGTCGGCGGCGCAACGATCAACAGGCTCTGCCCCAGGACGGTTTCGCCCTGCGCGACGGTCAAGCGGTGGTAGCCGTTAGGCAACGGCGCCGGCAAGGGCAATGCGCGTACGACGTACAACGTCCCCGCGACTACTGCACGGTCAAGCTCGTCCAAGCCGGCGGCAGAGAACTCGCCGCGGTGTTGCTCACCGCCCTCTTCGGTAAGGCCCCATGACAGCGTCGCGCCGTCCAGGGCCTCGGTCAGGCGCAGCGGTATCGCGTCAGCTTGAGTGTCGCGCAACACCCAAGCTGCCGGCAGCACACAGCACCAAACTTCGGATTCATGCGCTGATATAGCAGCTTCAACCTCAGCATCGTCGCGCGCCGGGACGTGCATGGCACTGAGCAAGTCTGCCAGCACTTGCGCCTCGATATCGTGTTTGTGCCCCCACACATCGTAGTAGTCAAGCGCAATGCCTTTCAGCAGCGCGAGGTGCTGCAGCCGGGTCATTACAGCTGTTGCAGCGATGCCCGCACCGACCACGGCGGCAACGCATCGCCGAGCGGGTGGCTGTGGTAGACGATGAGGCCCGACGGCGATGGCGCCTGTGGCGCTGGCGTATCGGCCAGGTTCGCCAGCAAATGCAGCGTGCAACCGTCACCCAGCGGCCACTGCAGGGCAAGTAAGCCAGCACCACTGACTTGAAACACGCCGCTTTTCGCCGCCGCCAGCCGGGGCATCAAATGCTCGCGCCGGATGGTTAGCAGCTCGGTGTACAAAGCCAGCCATGGTGCGTGCGCGACTGTCGTGCGCTCGGCCCACTTGAGCTTGCTGCGCTCGAAGGTGTCTGGATGATTCGGATCGGGGATGCGGTTGCGTACCGCGGGATCGCTGAAGCGCTTGAAGCGCCCAAACTCGTTGCGCCGGCCTCCGGTTACCGCCTGCGCCAACTCGCCCTCGAAGTCGCAAAAGTACAGGAATGGTGTACTCGCAGCGTACTCCTCGCCCATAAACAGCATGGGCGGCGAGGGCGACAGCAACACGCAGGCGACGAAAGCCCGCAGCGCCTGTTCTCGGTTCTGTTCGGCGGCGAGCGCGGCGATGCGATCGCCAAATGCGCGATTGCCGACTTGGTCGTGCGTTTGCGTAGAGTTGACGAACGCCAGCGGCGGCAGCTGCGTTGAAGGCGTGCCGTGCGGTTTGCCATGGCGGAAAACAGAAGGCTGCCCCTGGTAAGCAAAGCCCTCGGCGAGCGCACGACCGAACAAGCGCTGCGGCTCGGTCGCAAAGTCGATGTAGTAGCCGTCGGTCTCACCGCTGACCATCACGTGCAACGCGTGGTGAACGTCGTCGTTCCACTGCGCACTGGCCAGCAGTGGCTCGCCGGTTGCAGCGTCGCGCCCCAAGCGACGCGCGTCGTTAACATCGTTTTCCAGCACGATGTGCACGTGGCGCTTGCGGCCTGGGCCAGCACGCACGGCTTGCGCGAGTTCGTCGATGAAATGCAGTGCCGAGCCGTCGTGCATCGCGTGCACAGCGTCGATGCGCAATCCGTCGAAGTGAAACTCTTCTATCCAGTACAGCGCGTTGTGGATGAAGAAGTCGCGCACCATACGGCTCATTGCGCCGTCAAAGTTAATCGCAGCGCCCCACGGCGTTTGCACGTCGGCGTTGAAAAACCGCTGCGCATAGACGTGTAAGTAGTTGCCGTCGGGACCAAAATGGTTGTAGACAACGTCTAGCAGTACCATCAGACCACGCTCGTGTGCTGCGGCAACCAACCTTTTCAAATCATCGGGCGGACCGTATGCAGCCTCCGGAGCAAATGGCAGCACGCCGTCGTAACCCCAGCCTCGACGGCCCGGAAAGTCTGCCACTGGCATCAACTCGATCGCTGTGACGCCTAGAGCGACCAAGTCGTCAAGCCGCTCGATCGCGGCAAGGAAGCTGCCTTCGCTCGTCAAGCAGCCTACATGCAACTCATAGATCACCGCCTCGTGCCAGGGCCTGCCGCGCCAGGCGGCGTCGGGCCATTCATAGACCAGTGGGTTGGTCAGCGCACTGGTCGCGTGTACGTCTTGCGGGTTCCAACGCGACGCTGGGTCGGGGACGGTCGCGCCGCCATCAACGCGAAATGCATAACGCGTCTGCGTGTCGGCACGCGCCACCGTGAGTTCGAACCAACCATCGGACAGGGGCTGCATCGTTGCCGCACCGACATCAGGCCCGGCGCTGCGTATCAGCTCGACGCGCTGCGCGCTCGGCGCCCACAGTCTAAAGCGCGCACCGCCACCGGGCAACAGCTGCGCGCCGAACGGCATCTCGTGAACGCGATTCATGCTGGACTCCGCCGACGAAAGCGAATCAGCGCCAAGGAGCGATCTGGCAGCGCAAACGGCTTAGCAGGGTCGTACTGCGTTTCGGGCAGGGGGTTGTCGGCGCGTGAAGTGTCGACCAGCAGCTCGCCCGGGCCAAGCTGTAGTTTGGGTGGCAGCGTGAACGCCAGCGTCTCGGCGGCGGCGTTGAACAGCAAAACAAAGTTGTCGTCGTGGACTGCACCGCCATGTGCATCAGTTTCATTCAATCCATCGCCGGAAAGAAACACCATTAGACCACGCGCAAAGCTTTGCTGCCAGACCTCTGCCGTCATCTCCACACCGTCGGGTTGTAGCCATAGGATGTCGTGCACGTCGGTGCCGATCAGCGGCCTGCCCTGAAAAAAATCGCGGCGATGAAAAACTGGATGCGCCGCGCGCAGCGCGACCAGGCGACGCGTGAACGCCAACAGCGCCGCTTTATCGTTATCCGTTGACCAGTCGGTCCAGCTCAGTTCGCTATCTTGGCAATAGGCGTTGTTGTTACCTTGCTGGCTGCGTCCGATTTCGTCACCGGCAAGCAACATGGGCACGCCTTGGGACAACATCAACGTGGCGATGAAATTGCGCTGCTGGCGCGCGCGCAGCGCCCGTATTTGTGGGTCGTCGGTTGGCCCCTCGGCACCGCAGTTCCACGACAAATTGTGGCTGTGCCCGTCACGGTTTTCCTCGCCGTTGGCTTCGTTGTGCTTATCGTTGTAGGAAACGACGTCGGCCAGCGTGAAACCGTCGTGCGCAGCAATAAAGTTGATGCTGGCGTAGGGCTTGCGGCTGCTGCGGTTGTACAGGTCGCTGGAGCCGGTGAAGCGCTTGGCAAACTCGCCAATCACACCGCCGTCACCCTTCCAGTACGACCGCATCGTGTCGCGGTACTTGTCGTTCCACTCTGCCCACCCGACGGGGAAGTTGCCGACTTGGTAGCCACCGGCACCCAGATCCCAAGGCTCGGCGATCAGCTTGACGCGCGACAACACCGGGTCTTGGCGCAGCACATCGAAAAAGGCGCTGAGCCGGTCAACTTCGAAGAGCTCTCGCGCTAGGGCCGACGCAAGGTCGAAGCGAAAGCCATCGACGTGCATATCGACGACCCAGTAGCGCAGCGAGTCCATCAGCAGCTGCAGCACCCGGGGGTGCTGCATGTTGAGCGTGTTGCCACAACCGGTGAAGTCCTGGTAGTGGCGCGTGTGGTCCGGAACAAGACGGTAGTAGGCGGCGTTGTCGATGCCGCGAAACGACAGCGTAGGGCCAAACTCGTTACCCTCAGCGGTGTGGTTGTAGACGACGTCGAGTATGACTTCGATACCTGCGGCGTGTAGCGTGCGCACCATAGTCTTGAACTCGTTGGCCTTGCCCGACGCGCTGTAACGGTGTTCAGGCGCGAAGAACCCGATCGAGTTGTAGCCCCAGTAGTTGCGCAGGTTCCGCTCGGCCAGGTAACGGTCGTCGACGAAGGCGTGTACTGGCATCAGCTCTACCGTCGTCACACCCAAGCGCTTGAAATGTTCGACGATTGGTGCGCTGCTGAGGCCGGCATAAGTGCCGCGCAGCGGCGTCGGCACCTCAGGATGGCTCATTGTGATGCCGCGCACATGCGTCTCGTAAATGACGGTCTCGTGCCAGGGAACATTGGGGGCCCGGTCGTCGCCCCAGCTGAACGCCGTTTCGACCACCTTGCAGCGTGGCATGTACGCGGCGCTGTCGCGCCGGTCAAACGACAGGTCGCGATCCGAATGGCCAACGCGGTAACCGAACAGAGCGTCGTGCCAGCGCAAGCTGCCGACGATGCTGCGCGCGTACGGATCTAACAGCAACTTGTGACCATTGAACCGGCTTCCGAGCTTGGGCTGATAGGGCCCATGGACGCGGTAACCGTAGAGCATGCCGGGTCGCGCCTGTGGCAAGTAGCCATGCCAGATCTGGTCTGTCTGCTCGCGAAATGCGATGCGCTTTAGCTCGTGGCGCCCACTGGCGTCGAACAGACATAACTCGACGCGCTCGGCCGAGTCTGAAAAGAGCGCGAAGTTCACGCCCATACCGTCCCAAGTCGCACCGCGTGGGAACGGCCGCCCCGGCCAAAGCGCCGAAATTTCCGGCTGTGCGGCCATCAGCGTGCGCGGTCAACGTCGTTGCGGGGCGGTAGCCAGCGTTCGAGCAACGCGGCCGCGCGATCTCGCCCGCCCAGGCCGAACGACAAAGCAAGTCCGAACACGACGCCAGCGAGCAATATAAGAAAAGTCTGCTGGATCAACCCACCGCCGAGGTCCAAATGGTCGATGGCTAGCAGCACGACGAAGGTCAGAATTGCGTACCGCGCAACGCGTCCGAGCAGTTCGGCATCGCCAATGCCCGCACCGCGGCAATAGCTTTGCAAGGAGTTACCGACAAAGCGCGCAAAGTAGCTGCCAAAGACGACGACCAGCAACGCAACCAGTACCCTGGGAACGAACATCAGGGTTTTACCGAGCAAGTCGGTGACTTGCGTCAGCCCCAGACTGTTGAAAGCGATGATCAATGAAACCAGCAGCGCCAACGCATACGCAATCCAACCGACCAACTCGGTCGTGTCATTTTCGGTACCACCCTGCTGCAAGAAACCGTCGACGCCGGCGCGCTCGGTCAGAACAGGAAAGTTCAACGCGCGCAGCGCCTTGACGATGCTGAAGCGAACGGCCTTGGCGACAAGCCAGCCGACAAACAGTACGCCGAGCGCGACACCCAAGCGCGGC
>JAOTTZ010000162.1 GCA_029864165.1 Burkholderiaceae bacterium | reverse complement strand
TAGGCTGGTCTTTTGCTGCCCCCTGGCGATGGGACCACAAAACGGTGTTCTCAACGCTGAGTTGGGTGGTTTTTGCGGGATTGTTGGCCGGCCGTCACGCCTTTGGCTGGCGTGGGCGACGCGCGATGCGTTGGCTATACGCTGGGGCAGTTTTGCTCTTGCTGGCGTATGCGGGTTCACGGTTTGTTTGGGAAGTGGTGCTGCAGCGTCCACCGGGGGCTTGACATGAAGTATTTATTGCTCGTGGTCGTGGTTTTCGCCGTGCTGTGGTTGGCCCGCAGCGGTGGCCGCGTATTGTCTAAGCGTGAGTCGGTTCAACGCGCATCACGGCCACCGCATGAGGAGGTGGTGGCTTGTGCGCAATGCGGCATCCATCTTCCGCGCAGCGAGACTTTGCCGGGGCGCGGCGCTGTGTTCTGTTGCGAGGCACACCGCTCGATATTCGAGCAAGCGTCCCCAGAGGGGCCGATCCCGAAATGAGCGACCGCGCATTAGAGACGGACGTAGGCCAGCCACCGATACCCGCTCCGGTTCCTCCGGTGACGCGGGCGCAAACTCAATCGCCCGATCGGCCACAGGATCACCGTACTGGCGAAAGGCGTTCGCGAGAGCGGCGGTCGGCGCCTCGGCCGGCGGTTGACGAATCGTGGTTTGGCGTTGCTGCCGAGTCGCCAGACTCGCCAGGGCATGGGGCCGCCTGGGCCGAAGACGCTCAATCGCGCTTGGAGGGGGTGGTGGACGATGAGTCGGCTGCGACCTCCGATGGCCGAGCTTCTTCGCGACACCCGTCGCGCATTGCCGGCGCCGGACACACCGCCTTCGAAAGAATCTATCTGTCGTTCATTGCGGCGCGCGCCGCTCTAGGCGCACTATTGTTGTTGGCGCTGGTGGCGTCGGCCCTGTTAGGGGTCAAGCCCCGCCTGTCGACGTTGTTGCTGGCTTTGCTGTATGCCGCGCTGTCGGCCGGCATGTGGGTGTTGCCGCGCTTTCGGCGTTTGGCGATCCCGCGGCCGTTGTCGCCGCTGCGCGGCCCGCAGTGGCTAGCGACGATAGGCACGGATATCGTCTGTTTCGTCGCCTTGCACGTGCTGACCCCCGTTTCGGACCTGAACTACGTGCCACTGCTGGTGTTGCCGGTGCTGATGGCGGGGGTACTGACGCCGCGGCTGATCGCGTTGGCAACATCGGCCGGCATCACGCTGGCTTTGCTGGGTTTGGCGTGGCTGGCGGTGTTGAAGGGCGGCGACGCGATGCTGTTGATGACACAGGCGGGGCTGGCCGGCAGTGGGTTTTTTGTCATCACGGTGCTGGCCAGCGAGCTGGCCGGAAGACTGGCGCGCGGGGAAATGACCGCCCGTGATAGCTTGGAACTGGCGCGCCAGCAAGCGCGGCTGAATCGGCTGGTGATTGAAGAAATGCAGGACGGTGTGCTGGTCGTCGATCGCCGGGGCCGCGTACGTGCTGCCAACCCCGCAGCGCGCGCGCTGTTGGTTCCCCGCGGCCTGAGTCATCAAGCGCCTTTTCCATTGAGCGACTTTGCGGCTTGGGATGCCCTGGTCAAAACCGTTGAACGAGCGTTTACCGAGTCGCTCTGGCCCGAGACAGGCCGCGACGTGGTACTGGACTTCGAGCCCGGCTTGTCGCGCACGCTGCGGGTTCGTGTACGCTTCACCCGGCGACCTGAACTGGGCGCAAGCGAGGAGTTCTGCGTGCTGTTTCTGGAAGATGTGCGTAGCGTGCAGGCGCGTACGCGGCAAGAAAAATTAGCCGCCATGGGCCGGGTGTCAGCGGGGATTGCACACGAGCTGCGCAACCCCCTCGCGGCCATCGCGCAGGCGAACGCGCTGATGCAGGAAGACGCTGCCAACCCCGAGCAACGACAGCTCACTAAGATGGTGGCTGACAATGTCGAACGGCTCAAACGGATTGTCGACGATGTGATGGAGGTGGCGCCCGGCTCGGTGCAAGAGGCGCGAGTGATCAACGCGAGTGCGCATATAGCGGCCGGATGCAGCGAATGGGCACGCGCTGGCGATTTGGCGCTGAACAGTCAAGCTGCTCGAAGTGTTTTGCAAATCGACGTTCCTGCCGAGCCCGTCGGTGTTGTGTTCGACGAGGAACATTTACGCCGCGTGTTGATCAATTTGCTAGACAATGCGCTGCGCCACTGCAGTGGCCAAGACGGCGCGGTGCGGTTGCGCTTGCACGGCAAGAACGAGCGCGAGGCCACGCTGAGCGTAGTCAGCGATGGTGAGCCGATCACGCCGGATGTGGAACGCCATCTGTTCGAGCCTTTTTTCTCTACGCGCAGCCGAGGCACTGGGCTGGGCTTGTATATTTGCCGCGAGCTGTGCGAGCGTTACGGTGCGCGCATCGAGTACCGGCTGCGGCCTGGCAGCGAGGCTTTGCGCAACGAATTTTCGGTCACGATGCGCCGCCAGGCGATCGATGTTGCGCAGTCCCGGCAAGAGCACGTTGACATATGAGTTCTCCGACCTTATGACCCGCGCGTCTCAGTTCAGCCTGTTGGTGGTCGACGATGAGCCTGACCTGCGCACTTTGTACGAATTGACACTGCTGCGCGAGGGCTACGATATCGAGACTGCGAGCAGTGTTGAGGAAGCTTTGCAGCACTTACAAGACCGCAGTTTCAGCCTGGTGATCACCGACATGCGGCTGCCCGATGGCACAGGGCTGGACCTGCTGGGCCGACTTGAAGAGTCTGGGCGCGCCGAGAAGGCGATCGTGATCACCGCTTATGGCTCGGCCGAGAACGCGGTCGAGGCGCTGAAGGCCGGTGCTTACGACTACCTCACCAAACCGGTGGACTTGAAGCAGTTTCGGGCGGTCGTGGCGTCGGCGCTCGGACGCAGCGCGGCGACGGTACCGACGATGGTGCCGGCCAGCCTGCCTTCAGAGAATGGCCTGACGCCGTCCAGGTCACCGCGTTCGGCTGCCACCAGCCCAGCCCCCGTGAGCGCGGCGTTGAAGCGCATGGCTGGAAGATCCACTGCCATACAGCAAGTGCGGGGGCTGATCGACAAGGTGGCACGCAGCATGGCGCCGGTGCTGATCACCGGCGAGTCGGGTACCGGCAAGGAACTGGTGGCGCGGGCCGTGCACGAGGTCAGCTCCCGAGGTGGGTATCCGTTTGTCGCCGTCAACTGCAGTGCGATCCCCGAACACCTGCTCGAAGCCGAGTTCTTTGGCTACCGCAAAGGGGCTTTCACCGGTGCGGCCGACGATCGCGAGGGTTTTTTCCAAGCTGCTAACGGTGGTACGCTGTTTCTCGACGAGATTGGAGACTTGCCATTGGCCATGCAGTCCAAGCTGCTGCGTGTGATTCAAGAACGTGCGGTGCGGCCAGTGGGCGCGGTCACCGAGACGCCTATCAACGTCCGCATCCTGAGCGCCACGCACAAAGACTTGGGTGCCGAGGTGCAGGCGCAGCGCTTTCGCCAGGATTTGTACTACCGGTTGAATGTCATCCAGATCACGGTGCCGCCGTTGCGTGAGCGCCTTGAAGACTTGCCGGCTATCGCCCAAAGTGCGCTGAACCGTATCGCGCAAGAAGCCGGTGTGACGCCGCCACCGCGTTTGACGCCGCAGGCAGATTTGCACCTGCGGCGGTATGCGTTTCCGGGTAACGTGCGCGAGCTCGAAAATCTGTTGCACCGTGCAGTGGCATTGTCGGGCAGCGAAGAGATCGATGTCGCGGACCTTGACTTGCCCGACTCCGGCTTTGGCGATATCGAGGCGCCGGAGCCGCAAGCGATTCGAACCAAGACCGATTCGCCGGGCTCTGCGGCGGTCGGGACGGGGGGCGCAGCCACCGTCGAGGCGCCGCTACCTAAAGACCTGGCGAATTACCTCGACGCTGTTGAGCGCGATATTCTTGTACGAGCGCTGGAACGCTACCGCTACAACCGCACAGCCGCAGGTTTGAGCCTCGGTTTGTCTTTGCGTCAGATGCGTTACCGCATGGCCCGTTTGAACGTGGCCGTGGGTGGCGATGGTATTGGCCCCGACACTGCATGAAAAGCCGGTCGCGGCGCGGCGAGTGGGCCAGCGGCGGCTGGTTTGCTGGGGCGCGCCGGTGCAGTTCGCCGAACCGGGGTGAACGTCCGGCGGGGATTGAAGTCGAGCTGGCGCTGATCCATTCGATCAGCCTGCCGCCCGGCCGTTACGGTGGCAATGAAATCGAACACCTCTTCACCAATTGCTTGGATTGGGAGGCGGACCCTTACTTTCAAAGCATTCGCGAGATCAAAGTGTCGGCGCACTTCGTGGTGCGACGAGATGGTGAACTGCTGCAGTTTGTCGGTTGTGACGAGCGTGCTTGGCACGCCGGAGCCTCTGCGTGGCGAGGACGCGAGAACTGCAACGACTACTCGGTAGGTATAGAACTAGAGGGCATGGAAGGCGAACGCTTCGAGCCGGCTCAATACGTTTGCCTGTCGGAAGTTCTCAAGGCCCTGGCTCGGCGCTACCCCATCAGCGGCGTGGCCGGCCACGAGCATGTGGCCCCGGGCCGCAAGCAAGACCCCGGCGTGGGGTTCGAGTGGTTGCGGCTGATAACGCTGCTGGATTGGCCCGCGCGGTTCTTCCCCGAGGTCGTGGTGGCCGGCCCAGAACGGGCAGGCAATGCGCTAGGCCAAGCCGACCCACGGCGTTATTGAAACGGAGGATGCGAATGTGGCCAGCGCATGCGGTTCGCGCCGCCGTTACGCGTCGCCTTGTTTTCCAACGTCAAGGTCCAATGCGGTCAGGGTGCCCTTGTGTGGTTTGGAAACGTGTTACGCTACCTGTAGTGCTTGAACAGTAGTTCAACACCAGATATAGTGTTTCTTATGCAAAGCGTATGGGCCAAGATTTGTTTGCCGCCACACGAGCAGTTCCGCGTGCGGGGTTGTTTGTGATACTTTGGGTTGGTGGCAAATTTTCCAGTCACTCGATATTCAACAAGGGAAACTGATGCAAGCAGCTGTCTCCGATACTCCCAGCACCCTGTCCAGTACCAGCGGCGCCGTACGCGTTAACGTTGCAGATGCAACCGCGGGTAGCGCGTATCAGGGCTATCACATCATTCGCCGCAACGGCGCCGTCGTCGCCTTCGAGCCGAACAAGATTGCGGTGGCACTCATGAAAGCGTTTCTCGCCGTGCATGGGACACAG
>JAOTTZ010000161.1 GCA_029864165.1 Burkholderiaceae bacterium | reverse complement strand
AAGGGGGCCTGGCGGGACTATATTTTCGTGGAACGGCTGTGGCGCTCGATCAAGTACGAGGAGGTCTACCTCCACGCATACGACTCAGTCAGCCAGGCCAAGGCGGGGATCGGGCGTTACATCGATTTCTACAACACACAGCGACCGCATTCGTCGCTGAACAAACAGACCCCTGATGAGTTCTACTTCGCGACGCTGCCGGCGTTCAAACAGGCAGCATGAGCGGTGAACACGAGTTGTCCACCGCGTCGGTCGTGCGATCGTCGCAAGCGACGCCCGCCCGCCGCCGTGGACAAGTCTGCACCGATGTCAAACCCGCAGGACTTCACTTATCAAAGTCAGTTTTCTGTTCGAACAACCGGGACCACCTCTTTCTCTTTCTTCGACAACAGTGCCCGTGCGCCTACCGATTGTGTGCACCAATCAAAAGCCGGCCTCTCTTCGGCCCAAGGCCAGCGCAGAGCGGACAAAACGCGCGCCTGGTGCCTCCCAGCGGCCACGCACGACAACTCGTCCGCGCCAGGTGTGCTCGCGCAAACCACCTAGATCGCTGTTGGCCGCAAGTACGACTTTGTATATTGCTCGCTCGGGGATCAGCTGGCCGTTCTGTTCTCGCGTCTGCACCGACCCACCCAAGTGGGTCGCAAGCATTGCCGTTGGCAGTACGCGGGTGGCGTCGCGGTCAACGCTGACCACTGACAGTTGCAACGTGGGCCCGTCTAACCCATCGGCTACGAACTGCGCTGAGTCACCCGCGCGAATGCGGCGCACCGCGTCTTCGTCGAGATACGCTTCAACGCTCCAGCTTCCGGGTCGCACCAAGGTGGCTAGACGATCACGACTGCGTACCCACACACCTGGCGTTAGGTCTGGTTTGATGTCGTGCAGCTCTCCAGCAAATGGCGCTGTTGGTGTGTAGCGACTTAGTTCAGCCAAGACGTTGTCTAGCTCAGCCCTGGCCGCTGCCTGTTCCTGCTGCAAGACCTGCACGTTGCGCGTCTGTGCATTGTCAAGGCCGGCTGCTGCGGCCTGCCAACGCAGTTGTTTCAAGCGCGACTGGGCGCGTCGCCAACGCAATGTCAACTCTGGAGATGCCAGCTCGAGCAATGGCGCACCCTTGGGAACAGCGCTGCCTTCGCTCCAGGGCAGCGCCGCAACCTGGGCGCCCGCAGGCGCATAAACCACGAAGCTGTCGCGTGGTTTGAGCACACCTGAGGCACCCGGGCGTGTCGGCCAAGGTACTACCATCAACAGCGCTAGGGCGCTAACACACGCAACGCTGAGACGCGCGCGGGACCTTTGCTTCAGCATGGGCGCCAGATCTCGCCACACTTTGAGTTCGCTCCACAACGGCATCAGAACAAACCAGCCAATTTCTACGAGGAACAGGGCGATGCCAGCCGCCTTGATGAAAAAATGGTAGACCAGTACGGCAATTCCAAAAAACACCACCAGCCGATAGACCCATGTCGCATACGCGAATAAGATCAATGCTAGTGTTTTTCGATGCGAAAAGTACTCTGGAGGCGGTACGCGTAGATCGAAAACTTTTTCGCGCAGATGCCATCGAGCTAGAGCAAAGGCGCGGCTGTGTAGGTTGGGCATGTCCAGCCAATCCGAGAGTACAAAGTACCCATCGAAGCGCATGAACGGGCTGGCGTTTATTGCGAGCGTAGTTAACCAGGTGACCGTACCAAGCATGAAGGCAATTGACTTCGGCCCGCCCTCAGGCAATAACGCCCACGCGAATGTGGCCCAGATTGCGATGATGCTCTCAGTGGCTACCCCCGCCGCTGCAACCATCAGACGTTTGCGCCGGTCCGCAAGCTTCCAGACTTCGTTAGTGTCGGCGTAGGCAACCGGCCAGAGCACTAAAAAAGCTATGCCCATCACGGGTACACGGCACCCGTAGCGTTTGGCGGTGCAGGCGTGGCCCAGTTCATGTAGCACCTTAACAGCAGCTAGGGCTGCTGCGTAGCCGATAAGTCCGTGCCATGAGAAGGTGTCCACGAGCGTAGTGCTGTAGCGTTCCCAATCACGCCAGACTTCAACCGCTCCAAACAGCAAGGCCAACAAAGTCAATCGCAAGAACGTGACGGTATAGAACGGCGCGACCCATGGCAAGCAATGGCCGAGCCATCGGTCAGGACGGACCAACGGAACGCGCAAGAACAAGTAGTTGTGCAGCAGTCGACGTGCCCACGAGCCTCGCCGCTTCGCCTGCAGTTGCGCGAGGTGGTGTGCGGTGCTGGCGCCTTCGGGGCGCAGCAACTGGTTGTCGGCCAGAAACCGTGCCACACCTTCTACGTCGTCAGCTTGTGGCTTCAACGTGGTTTGCGTCGATACTGATTGCGCGACGGCATGCGCATCGTTGATGTGCCACCGACTGAGGATCTCAAAGCACTGCCAGTCGATACGAAAAAACTGGTTGCGCACTGGGTCTTGCAAAGTCCATGACGGCTGTCCATCCACGAGCGTAGGCCCAGGGTGCAGTGCGAGCTCCTCGCGCAAGGACGGCAACGCCACGTTCTACCAACCGAAGAACTGGCGCGCCACAGCCAGCGGGCGCCGCAGTACCCAGTACACCACGGGAACTTGGCCACCCGTCAGTTTGACTGTGCCCTTCAGCCCGACACGCTGGTCGGTGCCTCCGTCCACGCGCGCCCTGACTCGGTAAGCGTAGTTGCCATCCGGCCGTTCAACAGCGTCGTACGCCAAATACCGCAACTTCGCGGTTACGGGGGCGAGTGGGCTTGCGCTGAGGTAAAGGCGTACTGGCGCCTGATCGATCAACGGAATCGCGTCGCCTACCGGCAGCCACGCTTCAATTTCCACGTCGCTTGGCGCTGCGATGCGCATGATGCGCTCGCCGGTAACGACCGGCCTGCCTAACCACTCGCTTGGGTCGTCGAACAGAACGATACCGTCACTCGGCGCGACCACGCGCGAACGCTGCAGCTGCCCTTGAAGATAGTCGGCCTCAGCGCGGCGCTCTTCAATCCGGCCCGAGAGGATCGATAACTGCGCCTTGTACTTGGCGTCTAGCACTGCCAGCTGCTCCGCCTGGCGATACTCGGCTTCTGCGGTGGTCAGCACTTGACGGGCAACCTCCAGCCGGCTTTGAAGCGTTGCATCGTCGAGGCTGAATAGCAGTTGTCCCGCCTTGACGGTTTCGTTGGGTTGAACTGCGAAACTAGCCACTACGCCGTCGAGTGGTGCGCTGACCAGAGACGGATCGGTTGGCACGAGCTCGCCAGGGGCCAGCACACTCAGCCGCACGGGGATGAACAGTGCTAACACCGCCGCGGCTGCCCATCTGAAGCGAGTTTGCCGCCACCACACGATGCGGCTCGCCTCAACCGCTGTGGCGGTGCTTTCGTTCGAGCACCGTAGCAAGGCCCACGGGGTGGTGCGCTGAAAAGCGCGCCAGGCGTGGAACCAAGTTTCTATCCACTCATCAAGTAAGGCGATTTCGCCCGCGCACCATACCGCATCACGCGCCAACAGCAGCGCACCGGTGCCATCCGGCAGCGGCAGCATTAAGCAACTCGCTGGGAGCCATTCGCTCCACTCGGCGGCATCTGCTGTAGACAAGTCGGCGGCGGTGACCTGTCTCGCCTCTGCTCGATTGGTGGGAAGTGCAGCGCATACGCGGTTTAACCATTGCACATAGGGCACGTTCGCCTCTGTCTGCACAACGCCCGAGAGCGCCGCTACCCCGACATCGGAGAACCACAAGGCTGCCTGCCGGTAGGGCGTCAGCACATGCGTATCGTTGACCGCGAGAAAGCCGAGTTCAGCCCGATCTTTGCAGCGGCGAGCTTGTTGAGCCAAGCTCAGCAGCTTAACCAACAACTGCTCTGACGGTGAAGAGTCGGGCATGGTCGGGTGTCTGTGATCTAGTCATCGCAAACCGACAGCCAAGGGGGGGGCTATCGTTCGCACCCTCGGCGCTATCCCACACGCTCCGTTGTGCGCGGGTGCCGAGGATTGTTGTGGAGAAGGTCGCCGAGCGGCGCTAGCTGCCCCACTTCGCGTGACGCCAGTTTGAGCTGCTGCGTTAGGCTCGATCTGCCGTCTAATGGGCGTATCGCAGGCTTAATTCTGAAAATAGCTTCTGCCATTCGGCCCACGCCATCGCGCGCCTCCACAAGAATAACCACCTCGTCGGTGCTGCCGAGCGGTGCAGTGCCGCTGAACTTGCCCGTCGTCGCGTCGAATATCAGCCAGTCTGGCAATGCCTCACCAGTCGCAAGCCTAGCGCTGAGATGAACGACGGCCTGAGGGTCTGTGTGAACGAAGGCGTCTACCGGTACCCGTATCGAAATCGTCCCTCTCGAAGTGAAGTTCTGATCTGGAATGCCCCGGAAACGTAGCAGCTGAGGCTCGTCCGCGGCCACGACCGAAATCTGAAAAGCATTCTCGCCATGGCTGGTAACAACGTGGTCGAATTCAGTACCGCTTGCGCCAAAGCTCAATGATCCAGCGTCGAGCAACAAGTCTGCCATAGGCGTGACACCGCGCAAAGCATAGCTCGTCTCGGCGATGGGGCTGGGTGATAAGCCTAGCGCTAGCAGTTGAGAGCTTGCGTCAACGTTGACCAGTGTCGGCGATACCGGTGCTGAATGGGCGCTAACGGTGGTTGAGTTGAAGGCTTGGCGTACCGGTGGAACATCTACTGGGGTGAGTGGGGGAGCTGGTGGTGGCACAGCCGCTGCAACGATGTTTACCTCGTTGTCTGTCGTGTCGTGGGTCGCAGTTCCAGCCGCATCGGTCACCGTAGCGACTACCTGATGTGAACCTGTGCCGAGTGCGTGATTACCCGAAATCGACAGCGCCCATAGATTTTCCACGAGACTCAAGTGACCGTCTCCCACGTTATAGGTGACGTTGCCTACGGTGACGGTGAGGGTTTCGCCGACATCCAACGCGGCGGTACCGGTGATCGTTGGCGTGTTGTCAGCGACACTCAGCGCGTCGACTGTCGGCTGTGAAGGTGCGGCTGTATCGAGCGTATAGCTCAGCGGCGCGCTAGGCGCCGAGACATTGCCTGCCGCATCGGTCTGGCGCACGTTGACGGTGTTGCTGCCTTCGCTCGGTGTGGGCGCCGTGCTCGACCAGCTGGTGCCGTCCGTGCTGTACTCGACCAAGGCGCCGGTCTCGGTCGCGCCAAGCGTGA
>JAOTTZ010000160.1 GCA_029864165.1 Burkholderiaceae bacterium | reverse complement strand
GCCTCCAGCCGCAGTGGTCCGCAGCCCGTGCGGCGCAAAGCGCCCAGGTAAGCGCCGCAACCGAGCGCCTGGCCCAGCTCATCGGCCAGCTTGCGGATGTAGGTGCCCTTGCTACAACGTACATCAATCACCAGTACGTCGTTCTGCCACGTTATGACATCAATGGCGTGTATGGTCACGCTGCGTGGCGCGCGCGCTATCTCAACCCCGACGCGCGCGTATTCGTACAGGGCTTTGCCCTCATGCTTGAGTGCCGAGTGCATGGGCGGGACCTGATGGCGCGCTCCGGTGAAGGTCTGGCATACGGACTCGATTTGACCGCGTGTTACCCCTACGACACACTCGCGCAAAATCTCGCCCTCGGCGTCGGCGGTGGTCGTGGTCACCCCAAGCTTGAGCGTCGCTCTATAGGCCTTATCGGATTCGAGGCTGACCTGAGAGAACTTGGTCGTGGCGCCAAAGCACAGCGGCAGCAGCCCCGTAGCAAGCGGGTCTAGCGTTCCGGTATGCCCCACTTTTTCGGCCCTGTACAGGCGCTTGACCTGCTGCAGCGCAGCGTTGCTCGACAGACCCAACGGTTTGTCCAGCAGCACAACGCCATCGACAGCCCGGCGTGGGGAACGAGGCTTTCCGGTGGTTGCGATCATGGCTTGGGACACGCGGGCGTTGCGCAATGAACAATGCCTTTGCGTTCCAGTCGCGCAGCCATTGGCAATTGCATTGGCTACCGCATGCTCAATCGGCAGCGCGAGCACTGTTGGCCTGCTGAATCAACGCACTCAATTCCGCAGCGCGCTCGGTGCTGCGGTCGAACAGAAAATGCAGCGTCGGCACAGTATGCATACTCAGACGCTTGAAAAGCTCCGCGCGCAAGTAACCCGCCGCGTCATTGAGCGCGACCTCGGCCTGCTTGGCATCGCCTCTCAACAGCGAAAAGTAGACCTTCGCGTGCGCATAGTCAGCCGTTACTTCGACCGCCTGAATAGTGATCATGCCAACGCGCGGATCTTTCATGTCGCGGACCAGCTCGGCGACATCGCGCTGGATCTGATCTGCTACACGAAAGGCCCTGTGGGGTATGGTTTGCTTGCGTCGCATGGTGCTGCCTGTGCTGAAAAGAAGGTTCAAGCCCTGAAAAACACAAGCCCCGCCTTCTATGCAACCGCGGGGCTTGACTGGTCCGACACCAGAAAGAGCTTAAAGCGCTCGCGCAACTTCCTTGACTTCGAAGAACTCCAGTTGATCGCCCTCGGCAATGTCACTGTAATTCTTGATCTTGATGCCACACTCAAAACCCTCTTTGACCTCGCGCACGTCGTCCTTCATGCGCTTGAGTGAATCGATTTCCCCTGTAAAGACAACGACGTTATCGCGCAGCAGACGCACGCGAGCAGTTCTGTGGGCCATCCCCGACGTCACCATGCAACCAGCGACGGTACCAATCTTGGTTGCGCTGAACACGGAGCGAATCTCGGCCGCGCCAATGATCTCTTCGCGCTGCTCTGGAGCAAGCATCCCCGTCATAGCAGCCTTCACTTCGTCGACTGCGTCGTAGATGATGTTGTAGTAGCGAATATCAACGCCATTGCTTTCGGCGAGCTTGCGCGCACCTGCGTCGGCGCGGGTGTTGAAGCCGATGATCACTGCCTTGGACGCTAACGCGAGGTTGACGTCGCTTTCACTGATGGCGCCCACAGCACCATGCACAACCTGCACCTTGACTTCGTCCGTGGCCAGCTTGAGCAAGGCCTGGGCCAGCGCCTCTTGCGAACCTTGTACGTCGGCTTTGATGATCAACGGCAATGTCTGCACCGCGCCCTGGCCCAGCGTCTCGAACATGTTTTCGAGTTTGGCCGCCTGCTGCTTTGCGAGCTTCACATCACGATACTTTCCTTGGCGGAAGGTCGCAATCTCGCGCGCGCGCCGCTCGTCGCCCAGCACCATGAACTCATCACCCGCCTGTGGTACCTCGGTCAAACCCTGAATCTCGACCGGAATCGAAGGCCCCGCTTCGACGGATGCCTTGCCGTTCTCATCGAACATGGCGCGCACGCGTCCGTAGGTTGAACCCGCCAGCACCACATCGCCGCGTTTCAAAGTGCCCGACTGCACAAGCACTGTTGCCACCGGGCCGCGTCCCTTGTCCAGCTTGGCCTCTATCACCAGCCCCTTGGCCATCGTGCCGGTGGGCGCCTTCAATTCGAGCACCTCGGCCTGCAACAGAACTTGCTCCAGCAATTCATCGATGCCTTGTCCGCTCTTTGCAGACACGGGGACAAAAGGCGAGTCGCCTCCGAAGGCTTCAGGAACCACCTCCTCAGCGACCAGTTCTGACCTGAGCCGCTCGACGTTGGCCTCGGGCTTGTCGATTTTGTTCATGGCTACGACGATCGGCACGCCAGCAGCCTTTGCGTGATGGATCGCCTCTTTGGTCTGCGGCATCACACCGTCGTCGGCTGCGACAACCAGTATCACGATATCGGTTGCTTTGGCGCCGCGCGCGCGCATCGCAGTAAATGCAGCGTGCCCCGGCGTATCGAGAAAGGTGATCATGCCGCGCGGTGTATCGACATGGTAGGCCCCGATATGCTGCGTGATGCCACCGGCCTCGCCCGCCGCCACTCGAGAGGTACGGATACGGTCGAGCAGCGACGTCTTGCCATGGTCAACGTGGCCCATGACGGTGACTACGGGCGCGCGTGGCACTTCCTCGTCGCCGTGGTCGTCCTGGCCCTCTTCGAGAAAGGTCTCCGGGTCGTCGAGCTTGGCGGCGAGAGCCTTGTGCCCCATTTCTTCAACCAGAATCATGGCCGTTTCTTGATCGAGCTGCTGATTGATGGTGACCATCTGTCCCAGCTTCATCAAATGCTTGATTACCTCTGAGGCTTTAACCGACATCTTGTGCGCTAAATCGGCAACGCTGATCGTCTCCGGCACGCGCACTTCCTGTACCTGCTGCTCGACCGGTGCTTGAAAAGCCGGGGCAGTACCGCTGCTGCGCTCGGTACGCCTGCCGCTGCGCGGCGCGCGCCACCCGGGACGCCCGCCCCCACCCGTGTTGAGCGTCTTCAAACTACGCCGTTTGGCAGCGTCGTCGGCCCAACTCGAGGACAACTTCTCCGACCTGATTGACTTCTTTGCGCCCGGCGCAGCGGTTGCGACACCCGGCGCTCCGGGGGCACGCGGCTTCTTGTGTATGGTGCCTTTAATTCCCTCTTTGCCAGCTTCGGCCACAGCGGCTTTGGGTTCTTCCGGCTTCTTCGCGACCATTGTCACCTTGGGCGCGTTCATCATTGCCCGGATCGCGGCGGCCTCATCATCGGCCGACTTGCGGCGCTTGTTCAGTTCCGCCAGTCGCTGCTTCTCCTGGTCAACGACATCAGCAGCCTTGATCACTCGTAAAGAGGACTTGGCTGGCTCCGCCGTAGCCGGCTTGGTGTCGGGCACCTCTTCGACCTCGGCAGCGCTCGGCGTAGCGCTGTCGACATCGCCCGCAACCTGCTTGCTGGCCACATCTCCGACGACAGGTGCCTGCTCCTGTAGCGCCTGGTCAGAAGTCTCTTCCTTCTGGCCGGATTGCGCCTCGGCTTCACCCGCCACGGGCGCGGCCTGTTCGTCGGCAACCTGTGCCCCGTCGCGTTTGACAAAGGTACGCTTCTTGCGCACTTCGACCTGAATGGTGCGCGCCTTACCGGTCGCATCGGCCTGTTTGATTTCGCTTGTGGACTTGCGCGTCAGTACGATTTTCTTACGCGCGACAGTGCCAGTACCGTGGGCCGTACGCAAGTGGTCGAGCAAGCGCTCCTTGTCAACCTCTGTCAGCGCGTCTTCACTGGACGCCTTCGCCACACCGGCCAGCTGAAGTTGCTCCAGCAACGCCGCAGCTGAGCGGTTGAGTTCCGCTGCGAATTGGGCGACGGTGGTCACGGCCATGGTTGTATTCCTGCTAGAGTGCGCTTCAGGCCGCAAACCAGTGCGCGCGCGCTGTCATGATCAACGTCTTGGCATCTTCAACGCCAACGCCCGACATTTCCGTCAGTTCGTCCACAGCCAGGTCCGCCAAGTCGTCGCGCGTGTGAATGCCGCTATCGGACAGCTTGGCAATCAGTTCGGCAGTCACGCCTTCCAGGTCGCGCAAGTCCTGCGACACGTCGTCGACTTTTTCTTCGCGCACGATGTCCATCGTCAGCAGCGCATTCTTGGCACGTGTGCGCAGCTCGTTGACAGTGTCCTCATCAAAGCTCTCTATCTCGAGCATTTCTTGCATCGGAACATAGGCCACCTCCTCCAGACTGGTGAACCCTTCTGCAATCAGGATGTCGGCCACCTCAGCATCAACGTCGAGCTTGTTAACAAACAGCTGAAGCAGGTTTTCGCTCTCGCTGGCCCGTTTGGTCTCCGATTCTTCGGCGCTCATGATGTTGATACGCCAGCCCGTCATCTCGGATGCGAGGCGCACATTTTGCCCGCCGCGGCCAATGGCGATGGCCAAGTTTTGTTCGTCAACCACCACATCCATGACGTGGCGCTCTTCGTCCACCATGATCGACTGCACATTGGCCGGAGCGAGCGCACCGATCACAAACTGAGCAGGGTCCTCCGACCACAGCACGATGTCAACCCGCTCGCCAGCTAACTCGTTTGTCACGCCGTTGACTCGGGAACCACGCACACCGACGCACGTACCGATCGGATCGACTCTTTTGTCGTGCGACACCACAGCGATCTTGGCACGTGAGCCAGGATCTCGCGCGCAGCCCTTGATGGCCAACAGGCCCTGCTCGATCTCAGGCACCTCAAGCGCAAACAACTCGATCATGAAGCCCGGCGCACTGCGCGACAAGATAATTTGCGGCCCGCGCAGCGTCGGGTCCACCTCGGCAATGTAGGCGCGCAAGCGGTCGCCCGTTCGCAAGTTCTCCTTTGGAATCATCTCGGTACGCCTCAATCGGCCTTCGACCCGACCCGACTCGACGATGACATCCCCCTTGTCAAGCCGTTTGACGGTGCCTACAAAAATCTTGTCGCCGCGCGCGAGAAAGTCGGATAGCAATTGCTCTCGCTCCGCATCGCGAATCTTCTGCAAAATCACTTGCTTGGCAGCCTGCGCGCCAATTCGACCTATGTGTACCGACTCAACCGGCTCCTCGATGTAATCGTCAACCTCGATATCGGAAATCTGCTCCTGCGCCTCGAACAGCA
>JAOTTZ010000159.1 GCA_029864165.1 Burkholderiaceae bacterium | reverse complement strand
AGTTGCGGCGGTAGCTGGTCATGGTTAAGTGCCAGATCGGGTGTTGATGGGTATCGCTGCGCTGCACCCACCAATGATGGGTATCGCTACGCTCCACCCACCAATGATGGGTATCGCTGCGCTCCACCCATCCTACGCTGCACCCAACGTACGGCACGGTTGAATTCGGCGTGCGCGACCGTAGGATGGGTTGAGGAACGAAACCCATCATTGGTGGGTGGGGAACGAAACCCATCGTTGGTGGGCTGAATAACCAAACCCATCAACCTGCAATTAACCGGCGCTCGCTGCCGTTGACCGCTCCAAACGCTTGGCCGGCTGCGATGGGTATCGCCGCGCTCCACCCATCGTACGCGTTGATGTTTGCCGCCGAGTTTCGCGACCGCGTGGTGCGCGATGTGCCGGTCGTTCAACATCTGCGAACCGGCCGATCCAAGCCGTGTGCCACTCAGGCGTGCTCAGCGACGCATCAATCGAAAAGCGACAGGGTGTTCGGACCGGTTGACTTTTGGGCACTCCTTTTGGCGCGCTCGAGGGGAGGTGCTGCGCTATGGCTCGCCATGTCAGTGGCCTTGGCCTTGGCCAGTGCCCCGGCTCGAACCCCCACCAGCCGCAGCCGGCGCGTCAGCGCCACGCGCTTCAAACACTGACCGGCGGCGCGTCGTATCGCGCGCGCGTCCGACGTGTATTCTGGCAGCGTGAGGTCGCGCGTGACGACTTTGAAATCATCAAAGCGTAGCTTGACGCCGATGGTCTTGCCGACATAGCCCTTGCGCGCCAGGTCGTCGGCCAAGCGCACGCACAGCTCGGTCAGTATGTTTCCCAGCGCAGATTTGTCGCGCACTGCGTGCAGGTCGCGCACGAAAGTGGTTTCACGACTGATGCTCTTGGGTTCGCGGTGGGTCACCATCGGCCGCTCGTCACGCCCATGAGCGGCCGCGTGCAGCCACGTACCGTAGCTCTGGCCGAACTCACTCAACAGCGTGGCGCGGCTGGCAGCAGCGAGATCCCCGATGCTGTTGATGCCCAAAGCTTCGAGCTTGGCCGTGGTTTTAGGGCCGACGCCGTTGATTCTGCTGGCCGCCAGTGGCCAGATACGGCTGGCAATCTCGGTCTCGCTCAGCAGTGTCAAACCATTGGGCTTGTCAAGCTCGGAGCAGATCTTGGACAACAGTTTGTTCGGCGTCACACCCACCGAACAGCTCAGGCCGGTCGCCGCGTACACCGCGTCTTTCAGCGCTTGGCCAGCGGCGCGTCCGCGGTCACCCTGCGCGCCGGGGAGTTCGGTCAGATCGACGTAGATCTCGTCGATACCGCGGTCTTCGACCAAGGGCGCAACGGTCCGAACGGCAACCTTGAACAAGCGCGAATACCTGCGGTATTCGTCAAAGTCGGCTGGTAAGAGCACGGCGTCGGGGGCGAGCGCGGCGGCCTTCATCAGTCCGAGCCCGGAATGCACACCCAAGGCCCGCGCCTCGTACGTCGCCGTCGTGACGACACCTCGCCCAGCGTAGTGGCGCAACAGCGCGTAGCGCCGCGTGCCGTCAGCCTGCTCAACCGGCGCATGGCCCCGCCCACCGCCGATCACCACTGGCCGGCCACGCAAGTCCGGGTAGCGCAACAACTCAACCGACGCATAGAAGGCGTCCATGTCGAGGTGGGCGATCAGGCGCTGCGGCATCTTTTGACCTCGGAGATAGCCTGCATCGCAATGTGCTCGTGCGGGGGTGAGTCAGCGCAAGCGCAGCGTGCCGCCGCTACCGCTCACCTCGGCCCGCGTCAGCAACAGCTTCGGCTTCATCAACATCTCACCCAATACTTTCACAACTTCGTGCAAGTCTTTATATTCACGGTGATTTTTTTCCGACTCGACATCACGAGTATCGGTTAAGTATTTGATTTGGTTGAATTTTTTCACACTTTCCGTTGACCCCTGATCAAGTATGCGCTAGAGTGCCGAAAAGTGCACTTTTGTGGTAGTTTGTGGCGGCGGAGGCGTTGTGGCAGATTTCATGTTTCAGGGCGCCTCGGCGCTGACACTGGATGGCAAGGGGCGCATCGCCATGCCTGCACGGCATCGCGATGTGCTGCAAGCCACTGCCGCGGGTCAATTGACGCTGACCAAGCACCCGCAAGGATGTTTGATGGTGTTTCCCCGCCCGGCCTGGAAAAATTTTCGCGATCGCGTCGCTGCCTTGCCGATGTCGGCCAGCGGCTGGAAGCGGATCTTTCTCGGCAACGCCATGGATGTCGAACTCGACGCTACTTCACGCGTGCTGGTCTCACCCGAGTTGCGCTCTGCGGCCAAGCTCGGCAAGGACGTGATGCTGCTCGGCATGGGTAGCCACTTCGAGTTGTGGGATGCGGCGGCCTACGGCAAGCACGAGGCACAGGTGATGAAGTCAGAAATGCCCGACGCGCTCAAGGACTTCAGCTTCTAATGCACGCGCGCGGCTCGTTGCCCCATAGCGACCCTGGCGCCGGGTGGCGCCATACCACCGTGTTGCTGGTCGAGGCCGTCAGCGCCCTGGTGATAGACCCGGACGGGATATACGTCGACGGCACCTTCGGCCGCGGCGGCCACTCTCGCCGTGTGCTTGAAAGCTTGTCACCCAAGGGCAAGCTGGTGGCTTTCGACCGCGACCCAGAGGCGGTGACTGCGGCGGGGGAGGGAAGCACGCGGATCGACGACCCCCGTTTTTCGATCTGCCACGAACGCTTTGCGCTGATGGCCGAACGACTGACTGCGCTTGGCGTGGCGCGGGTGCAGGGCGTATTGCTAGACCTCGGCGTGGCCAGCCCACAGATCGATAACCCTGCGCGAGGATTTAGCTTTCGCGGCGAGGGTCCGCTTGACATGCGTATGGACACGACCCGCGGCGAAACAGCGGCGGATTTTCTTGACCGCGCCGATGAGCGCCAGATTGCAAAGGTGATACGTGACTATGGGGAAGAACGGTTTGCTGCACAGATTGCAAAGGCGCTTGTTGCTCGCCGCGAGCGCGGGCTCGCTGTTCGAACCACGCGGGAGCTTTCCCAAGTCGTGGCGGGTGCAGTCAAAACCCGCGAGCCGGGCCAGGACCCTGCGACGCGCACATTTCAAGCTCTTCGGATTTTCGTCAACGCCGAGCTTGAGGAAATCGAACAAGGGTTGAACGCAGCGCTTATGTTGCTGGCTCCGGGCGGCCGGTTGGTGGTGATCAGTTTTCATTCGCTAGAGGACCGGATCGTAAAAACCTTTATCGGCCAGCACAGCAAGGACGTGTTTGACCGCCGCGTCCCGTTTGCCAGCCCCAGAGCGATGCGGTTGCGCGCTATAGCGCGCGTGAAACCAAGCCCAGCCGAGACACACGCCAATCCGCGTTCGCGCTCGGCCATCATGCGGGTGGCTGAACGCACGAATGTGGCGCTCGACGGGGTGGCGGCGTGACACGCATCAACCTCGTGCTGTTGCTCGCGTTGCTGGTCAGCGGTCTGTACCTGGTGCGCGTCGCGTACGACGCGCGGCGGCTGTTCGCCGAACTCGACCGGGCGCGTTCACTGCACAGTCAATTGGAAATTGACCGGCAACGGCTGAGCGCGGAGATGCAATCGCAAGCGACGCCGCTGCGAGTTGAAAAGCTTGCGCGGGACCGGCTCCACATGCGCGCGGCCACGGTTGCGGTCACGCATTACGTCACTTACCCGAAGTCGGCGGCTGCTACCGCATCGGAGTCCGCGCAATGAAGCGCCCAGGACGTGTAACACGCGTGACCTACGCAACGAGCCCACTGCTGGCATCGAAAACACCACCGTGGCGCTCCAAGCTGCTGGTATTGTTGCTTGGTGCAGCGTTCGGCGTGTTGCTCGTTAGAGCGTTCTATGTGCAAATCATCAACGCGTCGTTTTATCTTCGGCAAGGCGAGGCCCGCTACGCGAAAACCTTGGATCTGCCGGCCAGCCGAGGCCGTATCACCGACCGCAACGGGGTGATTCTTGCTGCCAGCATTCCGGTGCCATCGCTGTGCGTGATCCCAAAGGACTTCGACGCCAGTCCGCAGCAGCGCCGTCAACTCGCCAAACTATTGGGGTACTCGGTACCCGAGCTTGAAGCGCGGATTGGCGATAACGTCAACTTTGCGTGGTTGCGCAGGCAGGTCGACGAGCAAGTGGCGCAGCGTGTCAAGGCGCTCAAGCTCAAGGGTGTACACGAGTTGCGCGAATACAAGCGCAAATACCCCGAAGGTGAAGCCGCCGCGCATGTGGTGGGTTTCACCAACATCGAAGACCGGGGGCAAGAAGGCGTGGAGTTGGCATTCCAGCAAGACTTGGCTGGTCACGACGGAATACGCCAAGTCATCAGGGACAGGCTTGGCAGCGTGGTGGAGGAAATCGGCGAGGTCGTGGCAGCTGCGGATGGGCACGATGTCGAACTCTCGATCGACTCCAAGGTGCAGTTTTTTGCCTACCAGCGCTTGCGCGAAGCAGTTGCCGAGCACGAGGCCAAGGCTGGCAGTGTCGTGGTGCTCGACGTGCAGACCGGCGAAGTACTGGCGTTGGTCAACTTTCCCAGTTACCAGCCTAGTGACCGGCGCAACCTCAGAGGATCGCGTTTGCGCAATCTCGCACTCACCGATACCTTTGAGCCGGCCTCGACGATGAAACCTTTCATCGTCGGCTTGAGCCTAGAGACAGGCCGCGTCACCCCCAACACTGTTATCCAGACCACGCCGGGATACCTCACGGTGGACGGGGCAACCATCCGCGACGGGAAGTCGCACGGTGCGTTGACGGTTGCCGAGGTGATTCAGAAATCCAGCAACGTGGGCATCGTGAAGCTGGCTATGCAGATGCAGCCGCACGAGATGTGGGAGTTGTTCAGCGCGCTGGGTTTTGGCCAGCGTCCCGCCATTGCCTTCCCCGGTGCGGTCAGCGGTCGTTTGCGCCCGGCTCACAGTTGGCGCCCGATCGAGCAGGCGACCATGAGTTACGGCTACGGCCTGTCGGTAAGCTTGTTTCAACTTGCTCGCGCCTACACGGTGCTCGCGCGCGACGGCGAGTTGATTCCGTCTTCACTGCTGAAGCGTGCACGATCGAGTCGGCAAGGCAACGCTGGCGAGACAGCGCCAGCCGGTGTGCGGGTGCTGACACCGGGTACTGCGCAAGCGGTGCGTGCCATGCTGCGCATGGCCACCCTGGAGGGCGGCACGGCGCCTTTGGCGCAG
>JAOTTZ010000158.1 GCA_029864165.1 Burkholderiaceae bacterium | reverse complement strand
ACGTCGGCACGATCAAGATAATGGCCAGCGGCAGCGTCCAGCTCTCGTAGGTGGCAGCAAGCACCAAGAACACCAGCAGCACGCACAGCGGAAAGATAAAAATCATCGTGTTGCCGGCGATCTTTTCTTGATAGACCAGCTCAGTCCACTCGTAGCTGATGCCGCGCGGCAGCGTTTTGGCCAAGATACCCTCCATCTCGGCCTGCGCCTGGCCGGAACTGAACCCAGGTTTGGGCGCGCCGTTGATGTCGGCCGAGTAGTAGCCGTTGTAGCGCGTCACCGCGCCCGGCCCGAAGGTGGGCGTCACCTTCATGATGGAGCGCAGCGCCACCATCTCGCCGCGGTTGTTGCGGATCTTCAGGTTACCGACGTCTTCAGCCGTGGCGCGAAAGGCAGCGTCAGCCTGCACGATCACTTGATAGGTCTTGCCGAAGCGGTTGAAGTCGTTGACGTAGAGCGACCCCAAATAGGTCTGCATGGTCTCGTAAACGTCGGTGAGGTTCACGCCCATTTGCTTGGCCTTGGTGCGGTCTATGTCAGCCAGCAACTGCGGCACGTTGATTTGATAATTCGAGAAAAACTGCGTGATGCCGCTTTGCGGGTTGCCGTACACCGCGCCCATCAGTTGCTGCACCACGCCATACAGCGCAGGCTCGCCCAATGAAGCCCGGTCTTGCAATTGCAACTTGAAGCCGCCTGCGTTGCCCAAGGCCATGATGGGTGGCGGCGACAAGACAAAAATAAAGGCATCTTGAATCACGCCCAGGCGCTGGTTGACTTGGCCTGCGATGGCATCAGCGCTCATGTCGGGGGAAGTGCGCTTGTCAAAATCGTCCAGCGTATAGAACACAATACCCGCGTTGGGCGCCGCGGTGAAGCCGTTGATCGAAAGGCCGGGGAAGGCCACCGAATTCTTGACGCCGGGCGTGCTCATCGTGATCTCGCTCATGCGGCGTATCACTTCGGTGGTGCGTTGCAGGCTGGCGCCATCTGGCAATTGCGCGATGCCGATCAAATATTCCTTGTCTTGCTGCGGTACAAAGCCCGCTGGCACGCGCCAGAGAAAAAACACCGCGCCGCCCAAGAGCAACAAGTACACGAGCAAAGACAGCGACTTGCGCCGCACTACCAAGCCGGTGATGCTCGCGCTATAGGCCTGAGAGCCGCGTTTAAAGAAGCGATTGAACCAGCGGAAAAAGCCGCCAAAAACCTTGTCCATGCCGCGCGTCAAAGCGTCTTTCGGCGCGTCGTTGCCGTGCAAGAGGATGGCGGCCATCGCCGGCGAAAGCGTGAGCGAGTTGAAAGCCGAGATCACGGTCGAGATCGCGATCGTGACCGCGAACTGGCGGTAAAACTGGCCCTCTAACCCTGAGACAAAGGCCAGCGGCACAAACACCGCGCAAAGCACCAGGGCAATCGCAATGATGGGGCCACTGACCTCTTGCATCGCCTTGATGCTGGCGTCGTGCGGCGACAGGCCCTCTTCAATATTGCGCTCGACGTTTTCGACCACCACGATGGCGTCGTCAACCACAATGCCGATCGCCAGCACCAGGCCAAACAGCGTCAAGGTGTTGATCGAAAAGCCCAGCGCCAGCAGCACGGCAAAGGTGCCGACGATGCTGATCGGCACCGCCAGCAGCGGAATGATCGAAGCGCGCCAGGTTTGCAAGAACAGCACGACGACCAGCACGACCAGCAATACCGCTTCGATCAAGGTCGTGACCACCTTCTCGATCGATGTTTGTACAAAGCGCGTCGGGTCGTAGACGATGGTGTAATCGACGCCGGGCGGGAAGTCATTCTTCAACTCCTCCATCGTCGCGCGTACGCTGTCGGCAAGCGCCAGCGCGTTCGAATTCGGCGCCTGGAATATGCCCACTGCCGCCGCCTCTTTGTTGTTCAGCAGCGATTCCATGGCATAGGTGTTGGGCCCTAGTTCGACACGGCCGATGTCTTTGATCCGCACCAGCGAGCCGTCTGGCGCGGTGCTGACGATCACATCGGCAAACTGCTCCTCGGTGTTCAGCCGCCCTTGCGTGTTGATCGCCAGTTGAAACTCGGTGCCGTTCGGCGCAGGCGGTGCACCCACAACACCAGCGGCAACTTGCGCGTTTTGCTCGCGCAGGGCGGCGACCACGTCAGCCGAGGTCAGATTGCGCGCGGCAAGTTTTTGCGGATCGAGCCAGATGCGCATCGAGTAGTCGCCCGAGCCAAAAGCCATCACCTCGCCGATGCCCGGTATGCGCAGCAAGGCATTGCGCAAATTCAAAGCTGCATAGTTGCGCAGGTACAGCGCGTCGTGGCGATTGTCCGGTGACACCATGTGCACGACCATGATGAAGTTGGGCGAGCTCTTCTCGGTCGTAACACCGATCTGGCGCACGATTTCGGGCAGCCGCGGCAGCGCGCGGTTGACCCGGTTTTGCACCGCGGTGACGGCAACCTCGGGGTCGGTGCCGATCTTGAAACTCACGGTGAGCGTCATCGCACCGTCGGCGCTGGCCAGGCTCTCCATATAGAGCATGTTCTCGACGCCGTTGATTTGTTCTTCTAACGGCGTGGCCACGGTCGCGGCGATCACACGTGCGTTGGCACCCGGGAACTGTGCCCGCACGATAATTTGCGGTGGCGCGACTTCCGGGTACTCGGAGATCGGCAGCTTGAAGATCGAGATCGCGCCGAGCAGGAAGATCATGATCGACAGCACGACCGCAAAACGCGGCCGGTCGATAAAGAAGCGAGAGATATTCAAGCGCAGAGGCCTACTGCGCAGGCGGCGGCCCGGGCTCGGGTTTGGCGATCGGCATGCCCTGCGCATCAACCTCTAGCACTTCGGCGTTGACCGGCGCGCCCGGGCGTACGCGTTGCAAGCCGTTGACGACCACCAACTCGCCCGCTTTCAAACCCTGGCTCACGATGCGCATGCCGTTGACCAACGCGCCGAGTTGCACCTCGCGAAACTGCGGCATGTTGTCGGCGCCCACCACCCAGACAAAGCGTTTGCTTTGGTCGGTGCCGATGGCGCGATCCGGGGTCAGCACCACGTCAGCTCCGCTGCCACTGGCGAGCCTGATGCGTGCGAACAGGCCGGGCGTCAGCATGCGCTTGGGATTATTGAACACGGCGCGAACGCGCATGCTGCCGGTGGCGGGGTTCAGGCGGTTGTCGAAAAAGTCGATCTCGCCGCGATGTGGAAACCCCGATTCGTTGCTCAAGCCCATGCTCACTGCTGGCTTGGGCGCACCCCCACGCATCAAGCCCGCGTAACGCAGGTAGATCTGTTCGCTGACGTCGAAGTAGGTGTAAACCTTGTCCAGCGACACCAAGGTGGTCAGCACCGAGCTGCCGGGGGCGATCAGATTGCCGACGCTGATGTCGGCACGCGAGATACGCCCTGCAAAGGGCGCGCGAATCTGGGTGAAGTTGACGTTCAGGCGCGCTGCGGTGACGGCGGCCTCGGCGGCCTGAACATCGGCCTGCGTGTTGCGAGCGTTGGCGGCCCACTGGTCGGCTTCTTGCTGCGAGATTGCCTTTTGCGCCAGCAGTTTTTGCGCACGTTCGAGTTCGCTTTCGGTCAGTTTGGCCGTGGCGCGCGCCGACGCCAACTGGGCTTGTGCGCGCTCCAGCTCGGCTTTGTACACGCTGGAGTCGATCCTGAACAACAACTGGCCAAGCTGTACGTCCTTGCCTTCATCGAAGTGAATGCTCTCCAGCGTGCCACCGACGCGCGCCCGCACTTCGACGGTCTGAGTGGCCTCGATGCGTGCGGTGAATTCGTCGCTGTCTTGCACCGTCAGTTGTGCCGCTGGCGCAGCAGAGATGGGCGGCGCCATCGGCGGGCCGCCTTGGGCGGTAGAACTATCGCAGCCCGACAGTGTGGCTGCACAGGCCAGGCCAACCAACAGGCACAGGGCACTGCCAGTCTGGGAACGGGCGGCAATACTCGGAAGCGAAGCGGGGTGCATGCAAGGGTCCAGTATCAAGGTGAATACGCGCGCAAACAAACTGCTGGTCAGCTTGACAGAGCTCGCGCGGCGAGCGAAATTCTAGCTGTCTATCGAGAGTTGCGTATCTTGCCGGACGCCAGGCCCACACACGCGCTCATGTTTTACCGACCGTCTTCCTCACTGCTCGGCAAACGCCCGCTCGATGACAAAATCACCGGGTATCGAGGTATTGCCTTCCGTGAAACCACGACTCTCCAGCAAATGCTTCAGGTCGTGCAGCATGCCGGGACTGCCGCAGATCATGATGCGATCGGTGCTGGCGTCGAGTGGCGGGACTTGAAGGTCTTCAAACATCTTGCCGCTGCCCATCAGCTCGGTGATGCGGCCCATATTGCGGTAGTTTTGGCGTGTCACGGTCGGGTAGTAGCGCAACTGGCTAGACACCATGTCGCCGATGAATTCGTGCGCCGGCAGGTGCTCGGTCAGCAGGTCGTGATAGGCCAATTCATCAACGTTGCGTACACCATGCACCAGCAACACCTGCTCGAACCGCTCGTAAGTCTCAGGGTCGCGGATGATGCTCATGAAGGGGGCAAGCCCGGTGCCGGTCGCCAGCAGGTACAGCCGCTTGCCGGGCAGCAAGTAGTCGATGACCAGGGTGCCGGTGGGCTTGCGGCCGACGATGACTGTGTCACCCACCTGTAGGTGTTGCAGGCGCGAAGTCAGCGGGCCGTCGGGAACCTTGATGCTGAGAAACTCAAGGTGCTCTTCGTAGTTGGCGCTGACGATGCTGTAGGCGCGCAGCAGCGGCTTGCCATCAACTCGCAGGCCTAGCATCGTGAAGTGCCCGTTACTGAAGCGCAGCGTCGGGTTGCGTGTGGTGGTGAACGTGAACAGACTCTTGGTCCAGTGGTGCACGCTCAGCACCTGCTCCTCGTTGAATGCACTCATGATAAGAAATATGCGCCGCTGGACTGCCGCGAACGGCATCGCACGCCGAGCCCAAGAATAAGGACTTACTGCATCGTCCCACTCAGCGCCGCAGGCACCGGCAGCGACGTCACATTGATGCCCTCGTCAACCAAGGCCTCGGCCTCGACATGCGATGCGCGGCCGCGGATGCCTCTGTCCTTGACCTCGCCGTAATGAATACGGCGCGCCTCTTCGGCGAAACGCTCGCCGACGTCTTCGGTACGCTTGAACAATTCATTTACCACACGCAGCCACTGCGCCTGCACATTGCCCGTGCTTGAAACATC
>JAOTTZ010000157.1 GCA_029864165.1 Burkholderiaceae bacterium | reverse complement strand
GGCAACGCTGGCTGGGCGCCGCCATCCTCGGCGGCATGTTGCTCAAGGTATTGCACGAGTCACCGTGGGGCCCACCGCTACGCCATTTGCCGGGCTGGGACATTGCGCTGGCGCCACTGGCGCATGCTTGCGGCTTGGTGGCAGGGGCGCTGTGCGCCGCTTTGGCCGAAAGCTTGTGCGGGATGCGATTCCGGCAAGACTCAGCAAATACGCAACACTTGTGACCGACCACACCAAGCCGCTACGCCTCAACCTCCTGCTGACCGGATAGTTGCGTCAGTGATTGCGTTAGTGAATCAGCCGGTCTCTTTCCTCAACAAACAACTCGTCGAGGATCAATGCGTCGGGTTCTTCGCCCAAACTCCAGAACACCATCAGCACCATGATTTTGAGGTCCTCCAGAGACACCGGGCCGTCAGGCAGGGCGGTGGCACGGTCGATCACCATTTCACGCATGGGTGCTTGCAACACACCTGCAGACTCCAAAAAGCTGATAAAGCCAATGCACGCCGCCCCGAGGTGCTCTTGCTCGGCTGGGGTGTAGACGCGCAAGCTTTGTCCGGCTTGTTTGCCTGTATACGACTGTACGTTGGTTGCCAGCCCGTCGAGCCAACTCAGGGCTTGCTCGATTTCGTCGGATTCGAACCCCAGCACCGAAAGCTTGCGCGCCAGCTTTCCGTGCTCGGGGCAGGCGTCAGGCCGCCAATAGTTTTCGTACAAGTAAACGAGTACATCAAACATTTTCAGCACTATACAGCAGCCGAGCGTTGCCGTGAGCTAAGAACCTATCCGCGAATAAGACGGCCCTGCGCCGGGGCCCCATTGGGCACAGGGGTAGGAGCAATCCGCGCCGTGGTGTTGACCACCACAAGCGGCCCGCGACACCCGCGTGTGCCCAATGGGGCCCCGGCCCGAAGGGTTGCTGGGTATTTCGGAAGAGCGTGACCGACCGTTTCGGCATCGTGACCGTCGAATTCGGGAACGTGACCGATCATTTCGGTGACGTGACCGACGGAGTTTTGATATCCGCATAGTTGCGGTATGCGACCTGTCGAGGGGTCGGTGCTGATGTTGCGTATGAACCACCTTTGGGGCATAGCCTTGCGGCCTTTTGGCCGGAGACCCAATGCCTCAGCAACGAACGGACATACGCCGGTCATCGACCACGATGGTGCCGCACGCGAAGTCGATTCTCTGGGCGACCTTCACATCGTGCACCTTGCCATCGGTCACCACGCCGAAGCACGGCAGGTAGCCGTCGTGGTCGAGTACCAGATGCAGCTTTACAGCGCCCTTGGTACGCTGGTACTTGGCCCAGTCGTACAGCGACAGGCTCAGGTCGATCACGGTCGAGTCGATGCTCACGAGCTTGTTCTTGAAGCGAAACTTGCGCTTGCCGGTGGCCTTGGCGGCAACCTTGGCGTACAGACCGTGGAAGACCTGCTCGAAGAGTTGCCAGGCCCGGTGCGCGTTGGCGTACGCGAGCGACGAGCGTGCTGGCGCCTCGATCCCAAGGTGCGCAAGCTTGCCCTCGCAGCTCTTGAGGCCGCCTTCGATCTCACGCAACGAGTGCGCCCGCCCGAGCTGGCAAAACAGCATCGCCACCAACTGGCTCCAGCTGGAAAACCCCTTGGTCGCGTACTCAGCCTTGGTCTGCTTGACCATGTGCTCGAACTCAAAACGCGGAATCAGCTTGAGTATCTGACTGAACATGCTGCATGATGCTTTCACGTTGGGCTCCTCAGAGTTGGGTGGAAGTGCGTTTGGCGACACACCGCTACCCTACACCTCGGGGTGGCTCAACGCTTAAATCTGTTTTGGACAAGAGTGGATTCGAGAGGAAAATCTCAACGAAAGCGGCGCGGAATGGGGGGAACATCGGTTTAGCTCGCGCAATACCCGCCGGTAGCGATGTTCACGCCACTGAGCACGCTGCACCAACCTTTGGTGCTGACTCCTCCAGTAGTTGGCATCCATCACCAACTGGATATGCTCTTGTCTGGTCAGCCTGGACGGCGTCAATCAGGATGGCCGGTCGGTGGCTATCAGACGCAAAGCCTCGGCAAACTGCAGGTTCTGTACGCTGTTTTGTGTGGCTTGAAAGGTTTCGGGGCTCATGCGTGCCCTCAGTGTCGGAGCCAGCTTGTCAAAAGTGAGGACCGCGCGCATATTGCGCTCGCGTAGCAAGCGGATCAATTCGTCAAAGGCCTCTACAGACAGAGGCGCTGATGCCTCGGTTTGCGCCCCCGGCAGGTCTCGCGGGGCTTGCTCAGCAAGGAACGCTGCGCAAGCAGTATTGAGCCGAGTCAGCTCGTCATTGATGGTTTGCACCTGCGCGGGCACCTCGCCCAGCTTGTTCTGACGTAGATGGGTCTCTAGCGTCGCGGCGAGGTTGTACAGCCCCTTCATACCCAGCGTGCCGGCGTTGCCTTTGAGTTTGTGCACATCGTCAATGGCGCTGCGCCGAGCTGGGGCATCGGCTAGATCTGCCCGCAAAGCCAAGCGTGGATAGGCTCGAAACAAGCGCTGCAGCATTTGGGTAAACAAGACCCTATCGTGGCTCAACCGCTCTCGCACTTCGGCCATGTCGACCCCTGCGATCTTCGGCCAACCGGCTGCGCTTGCAGCGAGCTGATCCATCTCTTGCTGCGAGGAGGACGCTTCCAAGCTACCCTGCAAGCCGAGGTGCTGCACAATCGTGCGCAGCAAGTGCCCGGGGTCAAAGGGCTTGGTGACAAAGTCGTTCATGCCAGCCTCGCGGGCGCTTTGACGCTCGCCTAAGGTGACTCCGGCACTGAGCGCCAGTATGGGGAGGTCTGAGCGATTTAACTCTAGGCGAATGCGCCGCGTGGCCTCAAAGCCGTCCATAACCGGCATGTGGAGGTCCATCAACACGAGATCGACGGGTGGGGTGGCATAACGCACCAGGCCCACGGCTTTTGTCCCGTCTTCGGCAAGCAATACCTGGGCGCCCTTGCGCTCTATGATGCGCCGGGCCACGTCGCGATTGACGTCGCTATCGTCGACGATCAGAATTGTTTTGCCTGCCAGCGCATCGCTGCGTAGCACAAATTCCTGGGCGCTGGGCAGCACGTTGTCGTCCGCGAGCTCGAATGGAATTTCCACCCAAAAGTCGCTGCCTTCACCCGGCTTGCTGCTAACCCCAAACTGTCCACCCATGCGCTCGACCAATTGCTTGACGATGGCCAAGCCCAAGCCGGTGCCGCCAAAGCGCCGTGTGGTGGTTCCATCGGCCTGTACGAAGGGTTCGAAGATGCGCTTCAACGCTTCGCTATCCAGCCCGATGCCACTGTCGCGCACGTGAATCTGGGCCGTGCCTTGGCCGGTCTGCGTCGGTTCCCATGACGCTTCGACCGTCACCTTGCCTCGCTCGGTGAACTTGATGGCATTAGACAGCAGGTTGGTCAGCACTTGGGTCAGCCGGGCACAATCGCCCAACACGCGTTTGGGCAGGGGCTTGGCCATGCTGAGCGCGATGGGCAGATCTTTGTTGTGCGCCAGCACGCCCATGATGTCCACCGTATCGGAAATGGTGCGTTCCAACGCGAACGGCTCGAGCACGAGAGTCATCTCCCCGGCTTCGACCTTGGCGAGGTCGAGCACATCGTTGATGGTTTGCAGCAGCGTGTCGCTGGCGAGTTTGATGCGGTTCAGAAACGTGGCTTGCTCGGAATCTACCGCCGTCTGGCGCAGTAAGTAAGTCAGGCCGGCGATCGCATTGAGAGGCGAGCGGATTTCGTGGCTCATATTGGCCAGGAATTCGCTCTTGGCTTGATTGGCTGACTCGGCTCGCGCCGTCGTTTCCGCAAGTTTGCGCTCGAAAGCTTTGCGTTCGGTGATGTCCTGCAATGCCCCGTACAGGCGTACCACCTCGCCATCATGCAGATCCACCGTTCCAACCGTCCGCACGTCAATGCCGCGGCCCTGCGCGGTGGTGAGCGGCAGCTCCAGGTCGAAACCACTGCGGCGGTCGCTGATCACGTCGCCAATGGCTTGCTGAAGAACGCTTCGTGCTTCGGGTGGGTAGAAGGCAAGGACTTGATCCAACTGTGGTTGGTAGTTGTCAGGCACCTCGTGGATGCGCCGGGTCTGCGCGGTCCACGTGAGGGCCCGCGTGCGCGCGTCGAGCTCCCAACCGCCCACCTTGGCGACCTGGCCGGCGCGGTCTAGCAACTTCTCGCTTTGTTCCAGCGAGGCATTCAGGGCGTGGATTTCGCGTTCTGATGCCTTTTTCGCCCGGATATCACGCATTGACAGCGCCATATCGGAAAACTTGCCATCCTCGCCAAGCAAGGGTACAGCGAGGACAGAAACATCGATCCGCTGGCCGTCGCGGTGTAAACGCTGCGTGTCAAACGCGTCGGTGACCATGCCCTCCTGCGCGCGCTGCTGCGTTTGACGCGCTTGGTTAACGAATTCCGGTGGGACCAGAATCGTTAGCGCTGATTGACCGAGCACTTCGTTGGCGGCGTAGCCAAACATCTCTATAGCGCCTTGGTTCCAATCAACGATCGTGCCTTGCGGATCGACGAGCACGATGGCATCGCGGCTGGTTTGCAGGGCGACTGCCCGGCGTTTTTGCTCGGTGCGCAGTTCGCGTGCACTCGAACGGGCCCGCTGCAAGGCGTACAACGCCGCAGCGAGCAGGCCTGTCAGCACGAGCCCGACGATCCCCGTGACGCGAGGGTCCGCAAGTCCCTGGGTTGCGACAAAACCTGGCAGCGTGTTCAGCGTGATGCGCCAGGTGCGGCCAGCGATCGATTGATCGATCTGTGCGGTGTAGCTTACGTCGGCTGAATCCGCGGGCGTTTGCGTCTCATAGAACGACCGAGAGGCGTCGGCTTCAACATCGGCAACGCGCATGCCGAACAAATTGCGGCGCAGATTCAAACTGTCCAAGACCTCTTGTATGACCAAAGGCGCGTAAGTAAGGCCCAGCGCGGATGTCTCTCGAGGACTAGGGTCGATGGCCAAATGGCCTGGGGCGTAGACGGGTAGCAAGAGCAAATAGCTGATGCCTGGCTTGCTTGAAGCCTGTACCAGCGTGATGGGCGCGGTGAGTGTTGCCTTGCCGGTGTGCAAAGCCTGCAATACCGCGCGACGCCGATGGGTCTCAGAGCCGATGTCCAGACCCACAGCTTCGCGGTTGAAGGCGACCGGCTCGATGTACTGGATGATGAAGCGTTCGTCATCATTGGGCG
>JAOTTZ010000156.1 GCA_029864165.1 Burkholderiaceae bacterium | reverse complement strand
GCCCAAAAAACGACCGCATACCCGGGTGCGACAGGACTGCCGGCGCCTTGTTGGCTCAAGCGCAAGGGCGATACATGCTAACCCTCGGCTTTTCCACACACAAGGCTATGGCCCGTCGACGTGGGCCGCAGGGCTTCACCCTCATTGAGTTACTGATCGCGGTGGCCATCATTGCTATCACCATGGCCGTGGCCGCGCCGAGCTTCTCGCAGCTTCAGGCCAACTATCGCCTCAGGAGCGGGGCAGAAAGCGTGCTCAACGGGCTCAATTTTGCTCGCGCCGAGGCTGTGCGCCGCAATGCGCCTGTCACCTTCTCACTCACGGGGACGAAATCTGGCTGGACGGTCACTGCCAACGGCGGCGCTGTCATCCAATCCCGTACCGATAGTGAAACCGGTGGTCTCACTGCAGCGTCGAGCAATGGCGCGACGAGCGTCATATTTCTCCCGACCGGGCTTGTCAATGCAACCGGCGCTTGGCTCACCCAAGTCACGGTGTCAAGTACCACGGCAGGTACCGGCGCGCGCGTCATCAATATTTTGGGTGGCGGTCTGATTCGCATGTGCGATCCTGCTGTTTCGCTGGCCAACGATCCGAGGAGGTGCTGATGTCTCGTCATCGCATGGCTTCGCCGCGGCTTCGCCAAAGCGGCTTCACGCTCATAGAACTCTTGGTTGCGCTGTTGGTGTTTGCTTTGGGTGTCGTTGGTCTGCTCGGGCTTCAGGGTAGCGCTATTCGATTCTCGACCGACGCCCAACTGCGCGCCGAAGCAACCTTTCTGGCCGATCAGTTGCTGGGACAGCTGTTAATTTCTGACCCGGCCACCTTCGCGACCGTTGCGCATCACGCGACAGGAAACGCCAAGTGCGCGCCCACCGGTGCGGCGTCCACGAACGCTGTGGTAACGGCGTGGCTGAGCGAATTGTCCAACCGGTTGCCCAAGGCCAGCGAGAACTTGCAGCAGATCGTGGTGAATGCCGCGACCGGACAAGTCACCGTCAAGCTATGCTGGCAAAACGGCAACGGCACCGCACACGAGCTTCAAGTCAGTAACCAAGTGCAATGGCAACCATGATCCAATCCAGCCAGGCGTCGGCGCTCTGCAGCTCGCAGCGTCGCCATGCGCGAGGCTTCACCTTGGTGGAGCTGATGGTCGCTGTTACTGTGGGACTCATCCTGAGCCTCGTGATCACAGGCACAGTGCTCAACGTCGGTAAGCAGTTCAGGGTGGTAGGCTCCAACATTTCGGCGCAGGGTAGCGCCCAAATCGCGCTGTCGTTGATTGATGTCGCTGGCCGCGCAGCGGGAGCCGGGATGTTCAACAACGGTCAGCTGATTTGCCCGACGCTCAACGCATGGCGGGACGGTGCCGTAACGTCCAACAACGCCGTCTTCATGCCCGCCGTGATCTCCGATGGTGGCAGCAACTCGGCATCCGACACCATCGTGTTCACGTCGGGCAACGCGGCCAGACCACTGTCGGCGGCGCCGTTGGTCGATACCACCCCGACCAACGCGACCACGGTGGTTGTCAGCAACGCGGGGGGCTTCCAAAACGGTGATTTCGCGTTGCTTGGTGCGCCGGGATCGGGCCAACCCTGCTTGTTGTTCCGGGTTACTGCGGCGCCCACGGTCGACGGTGTTGCCTGCGCGGGCAACGCAACCGCTTGCACGACCTTGACGCGGACCGGCGCAGCGACTGGCTACAACCCCCCTGGCGCGGTCTTCGCAACGGCGCCAAGTTACGGTTTTGCAACCGACACCGGCGTAGTGCCGGCCGTCTTTGGGCCCGCGGTCGTGACCAACCTGGGCAGCAACTTTGTACGTAACGCATTTGCGGTGCAGTGCCAAGCGCTCATACAGTACAACGCGTTCACGGACGCGCCCGCGTGCACGCAAAGCCCGCTCGGTTTCTCGGGTGGTGCGAACGCGCTCGCCACCGACGTGGTGTTGATGCACGCTCAGTACGGGCTGAGCGCCGCGGCCAACAGCGATATCGTTACCTCTTGGGTCAACGCTACCGCCGCGTGGGCAGCGCCCAGCGCGGCCAACGTGGGTCGAATCAAGGCCCTGCGAGTCGTTATTGTCGTGCGCTCTAAAGAGGCGGAATCGACTACCGTCACCGAAGCGAGTTGCACCAACACCAATGGCGTGGTCAATACGGGGCCCTGTTCGTTCCAGGACGCCAACGCGCCCGTGATCGATCTCAGCGCAGTTGCGGTGACTGCGGGAAAGACCTGGCGCCACTACCGCTATCGCGTGCACCAGGCGGTGGTGCCGCTGCGCAACGTCATTTGGAGTAGTTAAGAATGAGCATAGCCTACAACACGCGGCGTGTTCTGCGTCGTCGAAGCGCCCCCCCAAAAAGTCAGAAGGGCATGGTGCTTCTGGTTGCGATCGTCGTGTTGGTATTGATGTTCATGGCTGGCCTGGGCGTTATGCGCTCTGCCGACACCGGCAACGTCATCGCCGGCAACTACTCGCTCCAGAACGCTGCCGTCCAAGCGTCGGACCGCGCCCTCACCGATGCGCTGAACACCCTTGCCGGCTTGGCGGTGGGCAATACGGCCAACGCGAATGTCAACAACCGCTACTTTTCGACCAAGCAGTCCCCAGTGGATGCAAGAGGAATTCCCACCGCCATCGATTGGACTGCGGTGACATGTGTAGACCCAAGCGGGGCTGCCGTGGCCGACTGCGCTGCCGATGCCGGCAACTTTCGCATTCAGTACGTTATCGAGCGTATGTGCGCGACCAACCCCGACTTGACCAATATCAACGACATCCGTGCGAAATGTGAATACGAGGCCAGCGTGGGCGCGTTGTCTGCGGCCACCATTGGCGTTCGTTACCGCATCCTGGTTCGGGTGCGCGGGCCACGCGGTACCGAGGGTTGGTACGAATCCATGGTCTCCGGTCCCGCGGGCACTTGAAGCGCGGCCCATCATGTCAATCTGCGTTGGAGAATAAGCATGCCCTATACCCCCTCTAAAGCGATGCTGTCTTTGCACAAGGCGGCTCAGCCTGTGCTGCTGATATTGGCGAGTGTGTTCATGACTTCCGCGGTGGCCCAAAACATCAGCGACATTCCCATCGCGGCCAAGAACAACGTTGCACCGAACTTCATGTTCATGATCGACAACTCGGGCTCGATGAGCAACATCGTTCCGACGAGTCCGTACAACGCTGCCACGGCCTACTTCACTTGCCCGGGCGGGCAAACGATAGCGTCGGGTGCCAGCATCGACATCGCAGTTTCTTCTGGAGAGCCAAGGTTCGTCCATGCCGGCACAACCTACCGCCATTCCACGGCGACCGGGGCGACGAGCGGCAACTCGAGGTGTTTCGACAACGCAGGCACCTACTCGGCGCGGCTATTGGGTGACAGCGGTGGCAGCCCGGGCGGTGGCTATCTGTCCGCAGCCTATACCGGGCACTATCTCAACTGGTACTTCGGCGTTTTTGATGGACCCGACACGGGCTGGACCGACCGCAAAGTGCTCACGTCCTCGGGGGCAGTCAATACCCGGATGGAGATCGCCAGAACTTCCGCCACGGCTGTCATCAATGGTTTGCCGTTACCACCCAGCGCAGGCGCTAGCGCGCCGTCGCGCGTCGGCTTGAGCACCTACAACGGTAGCAACGGCGGTACGCTAAGGGTTGCGATGAGCGACTTGACCACGACATCGCGCACGACGCTCACGACCAGTATCGCCGGGCTCACGCCGTCAGGAGCGACGCCGCTGTCGACAACGCTGGCCGACATAGGGCGCTACCTTGCTACGGGTTACAACGGCAATATCACCGCTGGCTCGGTGACGGGCGTCAACATCGACACCTTCTTGAGACAAGATGGAAACGATACATCGGCTCGAAATTCGTGTTTGGCCAGTACCCCGGTAGCGTGCAGCAGCACATCGGCCACTGCGGCGCAAAAACCAATTCAGCAGTGGTGTCAACGCTCATATGCTTTCTTGATGACCGACGGCCGGCCGCAGTCCGACCGTAGCTTCAACAACAACACCTACCTGCGTGACTATGACGGTGATTGCCAAGGCGTGCTTGCCAGCAGCTGCGTTGGCAGCGGCAGCGCCGGCAACTGGGATCGGAAAACCGCACGAACCTACGAAAGCGCGGGTTCGGACTACCTCGACGACGTCGCCAAGGCCTTGTTCGACGTCGACTTGCGTCCCGACCTGACGGCACCCGCGGGTCGGACCAAGAAGAACAATCTGCGGACCTACACCATCGGCTTCGCCGATTTGCAGGTCCAAAACGATCCGTTGCTGATCAGTACTGCGGCAAACGGGGGGGGGCTGTTTCTCAGCGCCGAAGACGGTCCGTCTCTGACGGCGGCGTTCAAGACCGTCATCACCGACGCCTTGGCCAAAGACGCTGGCTCGTCCGCGGTCGTGGTGACCAGTGCACAACTCACCGTCAACAACACAGGCTACGCTGCGAGCTTCAATTCTGGAACGTGGGATGGCGACCTGGAAGCGTATTCGCTGGATACGACGACCGGCCTTCCGATCGGAGCGCGTCAGTGGTCCGCTCGTGCACTCTTGGATACCACGACCCCAGCCACACGCAAGATTGCGTCTTTCAATGGCAGTGTCGGTAAGGCCTTTACGGCGGCCAACTTCGCCGGTACGCCTGCGAGCTTGACGGCCGGGGTGATCGACTTCATCCGCGGAAGCCGCACGGGTGAAGGCACCACCTACCGTGCCCGAAGGCACCTGCTGGGGGACGTTGTCAACGCCGAAGCAGCCATTGTTATCTACCCCGGCGCCATTCCCATTCTCTTTCAACCCGCCAATGACGGCATGCTCCACGTGATTGATGGCCGGGTGTCGACCAGCGTCACAACCCGCGGGCAGGAGTTATGGGCTTACGTGCCGCGGCTTGTCCACACCAACCTGAGCCAACTGTCAAGCCCGGCGTATACGCACAAGTATTTCGTAGACGGATCGCCCGCCACGGCGCAGATCACGGGTGCGGGCGCGATGACCCGCATCTTGGTGGGCGGCCTGGGCAAAGGCGGTCCTGGTTACTACGCTCTGGACGTTACCAGCTACCTCGCGGCTGACGAGAGCCAAGTCGCGTCCAAAGTCAAGTGGGAGTTCAAACCCGCGAACATGGGCTACTCTTTTGGGACGCCACAGATTGTCAATACGGCGGCCGGATGGCGCGTGGTGGTGGCATCGGGGTACGACAACGGGTCAGCATTGGGGGGTGGCG
>JAOTTZ010000155.1 GCA_029864165.1 Burkholderiaceae bacterium | reverse complement strand
GGATGCGGGCTCGGAAGTTACCGATCCGGCGACAGCCGCATTCTTGGTCGGAGGCGACGCCAGCGGGCACGCGGCCGAAAACGGAGTCGTGGCGTTCAGTTTCACACAATTGACGGCGTTCGATGGGCTGACAACCGGCGCCAATTATGTCTTCGACAGTCAGCTCGCCTCAGACAACACGGAGATTTACCGCATTTCATTTGCACCGGTGCCTGAGCCCGAGACCTACGCGCTGATGTTGGCCGGTTTGGCCGTACTGACCGGCGTGCGCAAGCGCGCTGCGGGTCGCTGATCTGCCAACCTGGGACCGCGTGCCCCGCGGTGGAGCACGCGTGGACTCAATAGACTCAAGGCGGAGGCGGCCGGGGCGACCTCCGCAGGGATAGGCTACTTCGCTGCGCGGGGTAGCGTGCAGCGGCGGCAAAGCCGGCGGGGTTGGCGTAAGTCGTTACCCCGCCAGCCGCGCTCATGATGAATTACTTACCGACGATCGCTGGTTTCATTCCGCCCAGGGGTGTCAGAAGATCATTCTTCTCCTTCTCCGGCACTTTATGCTTATCGAGGGCCTGCACCAGGTCTTCGACCAGGTAGCCGAACTCCGCATCGGTGATGTTCATGCCCTTGTGCGTGGTTTCCATGTCGCGCCCGGTATAGGTGCAGGGGCCGCCGCTGGCGTGGCAGATTTGTTCGACCAATAGCCGTTTCAGGCGCGGGATGTCGGTGTTGGCAAAACGAGCGTTGATGCGTTTGTCGGCCGCGACATTGGCGACAAAGTCGTCAACCACTGCGGTGATGGCCGGTTTCCCGCCGAGTCGGTCGTAGAGGCGGGCCTCTTTCTTGGCCATCATGTTGCCGCATGCGGCGAGGCCTAGAACAACAAACGCCAGGAACGGTGCGGCCATATGCTTGCGGGAAATCTGCATTTCAAGCTCCTTCGATGTCAGGTGGTTGATAGTAGAAACTCGAGAAGGGCGGAATTTTAGAGCCATTTTTTCGCTGCCAGATTGACCGCGCTATTCTCAGGTACAAGCAGGGCCTTGGGCATAATCCGCCATACGGCATACATCGTCCATTCTTCACTCAGCAGGAGCACCACCATGGCCTCGATCAACAAAGTCATTCTTATCGGTAATCTTGGCCGTGACCCCGAAACACGCTATACAACCAGTGGTTCGGCCGTTTGCAATATCCGCCTGGCGACTACGCGCACCTGGAAGGACAAGACCACCGGCGAAAAGGTCGAAGAAACCGAGTGGCACACGGTCGTGTTCTTCGACCGCTTGGCCGAAATCGTTGCCGAGTATTTGAAAAAAGGCCGCTCGGTTTACGTCGAGGGCCGCTTGAAAACGCGCAAGTGGCAGGACAAGGAGGGTCATGACCGGTACAGCACCGAGATCATCGGCGAAGACATGAAGATGCTAGGCGCGCGCGAGGGCATGGGTAGTGCAGATGCTGACAGCGGCGACGGTGGCGCACGCCCCGCCCAAAGACCTGCGCCGACCAAGCCAGCCACCGCGACGGCGGCCACTGGCTTTGACGATATGGACGACGATATTCCGTTCTAGAAATTTGGCCGCGCGAGCGAGCCCGACAGGCTCCTAGTGCTGCGACTCGAAAATATCGATACATGAAAGCGCGCCTTCGACCCCATGGCGTCGTTGCAAGTCCTCGCGATACGTCCTGGTATCGCTGTGGTTTGCGCCTAGCCATGAGGCCGAATCCATCACTTTCATCATGCCTCGATATTTTCGGGCCGCAGCACTAGTCCACTGATAACGGGCCTTCCTACTGCGATGGGGGGCCTGATTGCCGCAAACCCGCACCAGTTCTGCATCCCATAGCTTCCGAATGGGGACAACTGCCGTCCGTAGGCTCAGAGAATCAGCGCCCCTGCTGTTCACCGTGCATGTTCGAGCAATCGAACCAGCGCGTACAGAAACGCGCAGACTTGTTCAGGGTCGTTCAACCGGTACTGTGCGGCCGTCGGTCGCGGGTGATCCAGCACAACGATGCTCAACCCGCGTCCGGCGAGCGCGCGAAAGGCATCTTCGTCGGTTACGTCATCGCCGATGTAGATCGGCAGCACCTCGGCACGGTCGAGCGCAAGCGCCTGCAACAGCCAATTTACGGCGGCACCCTTGTCCCATTCGGTGTCGGGTTGCAGCTCGAAGACTTTCTTGCCGTAGCCTTTGCGCAGCCCGCTGTGTTGGCTGAGCGCGGTATCGACGGCTTGTTCGACGACGGGAACGTCGTGTTCGCTGACAAGCCGGTAGTGGATGGCCACCGAGAAGCGCTTGCGCTCGACAAGAGCTCCCACTATGTTCTTCAAACCCGTACGCAGCTTATGCTCGGCGGCGTCGAGCGCCGGTAACGCTTCGACACCTTTTCCATGCTCGTGGCGTGTGTTCTGTGGGCCGTCTATGTCGAAACCATGGCTGCCGGCGTAATAGACCGCGCTGATGCCGACGCGATCGCGCACGTCTTGCAGGTCGCGGCCACTGACCACGGCGACCGGGCACAGACGCGCAAGGCGGCACACGACATCATGCGCAGCGGGGTAGAGCGCCGCTTGCTCCGGGCGCTCCACAATCGGCGCGAGTGTGCCGTCGAAGTCGAGAAAAACAGCCAGCTCGCGGTTGCGAACGCGTTCAGCGATGGTGTTGAACTGCTCCATGGCGCTGGGAATGTCTGCGCCCGTCGAGATGCCGTCGTCCGCCACCTGGAGCGCGGCCAGATCGGTCACCACGACGTCCGCACCGTGCGCGCTCAGCAAGTCAGCTTGGTTTGCGCGATCGACCCCAATCACGAGCCCGAAACCGGCAGCCCGCCCCGCCGCGACGCCCGCCAACGCCTCATCAACTACCACCGCGCGCTGCGGCTTGACGTGCAAGGCCTCGGCGGCGGCCAGGAAGACATCAGGCGCCGGCTTGCCCTTGAGTCGGCGCGTTTGCGCATCTACGCCATCCACCTTAACGTCGAAGAGATCGAGCGCGCCGACAGACTTGAGGATAGCAACGCAGCTTTCGCTCGACGACACCACCGCGGTTTTGAAGCCGGCGGCGCGCAGCTCTTTGACGAGGGCGATCGCGTGTTCGTACACCTGTGCGCCCTCGCGCTCGAGAAATCCGCGAAACAGTTCGTTCTTGCGGTTGCCCAGCCCGCAGATGGTCTCGGCGGTCGGCGCATCCTGCGCATCGCCTCGAGGCAGGGCAATGGCGCGTGCTTCGAGAAAGCTTTGCACACCTTCGTCGCGCGGTTTGCCGTCCATGTGGCGGCGGTAATCGGCGTCGATGTCGAAAGTGGCGTAGTCCTTGCCGTCTTGGCGCCGCTTGCTGTCCAGGTATCCGTCGAACATGCGCTTCCAAGCCTTGGCGTGCAGCTTGGCGGTGCGCGTGATGACACCGTCGAGGTCAAAGATGAGGGCATCAAAGCGCGTACGAGATAAGACTGTTTCGGTTGTAGTAGGCATGGTCGGGTGCGGGCGTCCGTAGTGGCTGAAGGTAGGTGTTGATCAGACCAGCGCCGCGGTATGGCGCAGACGCCCAGTATGCGCGAGGCCGAGCCCCAGTGCTCCACACCAGCCGACACCAGGTGCTCAACCGAACGCACCGATTTCGGCGGCCTCCTAGCGCTTGCGCGCCAGCGTCAACCCGTCACCCACGGGCAGCAGCGACAGGTCTACGCGTTCATCGTGATGCAGCTTAGCGTTGAGCTGCTGCAGCGCCGCGGTGTCGGCGTCCTTTGCGGGCAACGCCACGCTGCCGCTCCACAGCGTGTTGTCGATCGCGATCAGCCCGCCCGGGCGCAGCAGTCGCAGGCAACATTCGTAGTAAGCGTCGTAGCTGGTCTTGTCGGCATCGATAAAGGCGAAGTCATATTGCCCGGCGGCACCCGCGGCGAGCTGCGCGTCTAACGTCGAGAGCGCTGGCGCGAGTTGCAAATCGATCTTGTGCGCCACGCCGGCCTGTTGCCAGTATGGTTTAGCGGTGCGCGTGTACTCGTCGCTGATGTCGCAGGCAAGCAGGCGACCGTCGTTGGGCAAGGCGAGCGCGACCGTCAACGCGCTGTAGCCTGTGAACACGCCAATTTCGATCGCCCTGCGCGCACCCGTCAGTTTGACCAACAACGCCATGAACTGCCCTTGCTCGGGCGAAATTTGCATGCTGCTATGCGCATGCGTCGCGGTGGCTTCGCGCAGCGCTTGTTGCGCCGGGTGCTCGCGAAGCGAATGGTCGACCAGATACTGGTACAGACCATCGTCAAGGCTGAGGCTGCGGCGCGACATGGTTCGGGCTCCTGCGGTGCGTTGTCGATCTTGATGCGTACGCCACGCCCGCCGTGGATCACCACTGATTGCGCAATTCGCGCAGCTTGACGAACACCGTCTTCGCGTCGGGCTGGTCGGGCAGATTCGGGAACTCTTCGCGCAACTTGGCGATCACGCTCGCGCTGCCCAGACGCAAAAAGGTATTGAAACGCTTTTCCTCGCGCAACGTTGTCACCCGCGCCACCGCGGCGTCGTGCCCAGTCACCTGCGGCAGCAGTGCGCGGGCCGCGTCGTTGTCGGGCTCGCGCGAAAGCGTGAACCTGAGATTGTTTTCGATGTAGTCGTGGCCTGGGTACACGCGCGTATCGTCAGGCAGTTTGACGAGTTGGTCGGCGAAGGTCGCGTACAGTTCCTCGGGGTTGCCGCCGTTGTAGCAGTTGCCGGCGCCGGCGTTGAACAGTGTGTCACCGGAAAACAGCGCTGGCTGCTCGGTGTGCGAGCGCAGGCAGATGTGGCACCGCGTGTGGCCGGGCGTGTCCATGCATTCGAGCTCGACAGTCTTGCCGACTTTGATCACGTCACCGGCCTTGACGCCACGGCTCACACCCGCGATGCGTGCGCCGGCACGGTGGTGCGCAATCACTTTGGCACCGGTAGCGGCGACCACCGCCGCATTGCCGCCGGTATGGTCGTCGTGCTCGTGGGTGTTGAGGATTTGGGTGATCTGCCAGCCCTTGGCTTTCGCGGTTGCCAGACATCTTTGATGGTCCAGCGGATCGATCGCTAGCGCCTCGCCGCTGTTGGGGCAGGCGATGAGGTAGTTGTAGTTGCGCAAGGCGTTGTCGGTCCAAATGCGCTCGACGATCATTGCTGGCTCCTGGGGTTAGCGAGTATTGTAGGAACTGCGCCCACCGCGGCGCGTCCGTACGTTTGATAGTCACGCGTAAAGAAGGCAAACTTCTTTATGAATCAATAAGTTTGCGCTTTTTGCGGCACTGCTCGGCTAAGTC
>JAOTTZ010000154.1 GCA_029864165.1 Burkholderiaceae bacterium | reverse complement strand
TGACGCACATGGCTTTGGCATGCTTGGCGAGCGCTCGCCCGATGAGTTGTGCCCATATGGGATCACCGGCAACAGCCTCTTTCGACATCTGAACGTTGCATACGATAACGCTGTCCTGGTTGGGGCGTTATCGAAGTCATATTCGTCGTTGGCAGCCTTTATGGCACTACCCACGCGGCTGAAAGAAATGCTGAAGATGCTTGCGCCGCCTTACCTTTACTCGGGGCCCTCCCCGGTCGCGTCGCTGGCCTCGGTCTTGGTGGGGTTGGAGGTAAACCGAAAGCGTGGTGACAAATATCGGGCCGATGTTTGGAACATGACATCACGCATTCTCGACACACTGCGCGAGCTCGATATTCGGACACCTAACGAATCGGGCTTTCCCATTATCGAGATCCCACTGGCCAATCACGAGGACATTGACCAAGCGGGGTTGTACTTGTTCGAGCGTGGTGTCTACGTCACGATGGCCGCGTACCCACTGGTCCCGAAGAGCGAGGTGGGTGTGCGTGTCCAGGTCACCGCGGCAAACACCAACGACGAAGTAGACCACTTGGTAGGTGTGATTTCTGACTTTCGCGAGCGGTTCACCCTACAGCGCCAGTCCGCGGCGGCGACGCCCCTGGCCGCGCGCGATGGAAAAGCAAGCGTGTTGGGCGCCGGTCTCGTCGCAACACCGGTTGCCGCTACAGCGGATGAGGTGGCTGAGTTTGACCTTGTACACGCAACGAAGGCGCAGATCCTTGAGCGTGCGACCAGGCTTTGTGGCGGCGGTGCCTATGAAGAGGCGGTCAAGTTGCTCGACCGCGCGCTGCAAAACTTTGCTGAAGACGCGCAACTGCAGGTTGCTGCCGGATGGGCGCTTGAGAACCTCGGCCCGGCCCGGCTTGCAGAAGCGCGGGTCGCGTACGAAGCCGCCGTTGCACTCGATGCGAATTCTCTGTGGGCGCGCGTGGGGCTTGCCAACGTGCTGGGTAGGCTTGGCAATGCCTCGGCCGCCGAAACCATATACCAGAGCGTGCTCGAACAGACGGCAATGCGCGCCGAACAAGAGCCCCACCTACTGGAGATGCGCGGTCGGTGCCAGTATCGGCTCGGATTGTTGGACGAGGCGGTAGAGACGTTCCGGTGCGCGCTCGGGCACGATGCGACCCCGGTATCGGTCTACTTCGATCTCGGGCTCGCATTGCTCGCGCGCGGCAGCGGTGAAGACGCAATATTGCAGTATGAAGTCGGACTGGCTCACTTGGCTGCGTCGGAGTCAGGTCAGCGGCGGGGCCCCCTGATGGTCGCCTTGGGCGATCTCTATGAAGCGCTACGGTGGATGCTGTCCATGCGCATGTCGACTGCCGCGAACAAGATCCTGGCCAAACTTGTTCGCGCCGCCAACGAGCAAGGCGGTGTTAAGGCGTAGTTCTTGAGGTCATGCGAAGGGACGACGAGAGTCGTTGCGGCATTTTCAGTTCAGAGCGTCCACGCTCACGGAGCATGAAAAGTAACAGTCTTGTCAATCAGCAAGACGGCTGGCGCTGGTCATGCGAGCTGGGTGCGGCCAGAACGTCTTTCGCAACCCGCCGTTGTTTTGCTGGGTGAGTGAGGCCAGTGCCTGATGCATCAGGGACGGAATTGAAGAATTGCTTGTAGTGAAGACTTTGGTTCTTGCGCGGCTGTAGCGAGGTGGGTAGAGTGCGGCGCATGTTTTTGCGCAGCATCGAGATTGAGGACAGGCAAGCTCGGCGCCAAGCGTGTGTTTTTGCAACCGAGCAACTTTCACATCATCATCTTGCAATGCCGCAGAACAGTGACATGTGCTCGATGCACCTAGTGCTGCGACTCGAAAATATCGATACATGAAAGCGCGCCTTCGACCCCATGGCGTCGTTGCAAATCCTCGCGATACGTCCTGGTATCGCTGTGGTTTGCGCCTAGCCATGAGGCCGAATCCATCACTTTCATCATGCCTCGATATTTTCGGGCCGCAGCACTAGCACTGGCGTTGCTCCATCAGCCACCGAGAGACTTGAGCGGCCCGAATACTTTTTTCAGGATAGCGCTGCCGGTGCCTATGGGGTCTTGGCGAATTTTGCGTTCTTCTTCGCCGATCATCAGGTACAGGCCGTCGAGCGCCTTGCCGGTCACATACTGTTCAATGTTGGCGTCGTCCTGCTTCGCCAGTCCCATGCCGGCTGCCTTGCCAGCCACCGCGTTGTACTTCTCGGCCAAGGCCACTCTTTGCGTTGCGCGCGTGACGACGGGCAGAAACTGCACGGTAAGCGGTTCGCGCGTTTTGCCGGCAAAGAACTCTGTAACCGCGTTGTCGCCACCGACGATGATGCGCTTTGCGTCTTCCACACTCATGGACTTGACGGCGTTGACCAGCATCAACCTGGCTTGGGGCATTGCGCTTTCGGCCGCTCGGTTCATCGCGACCGACAACTCGTCGACGCGCTGTTGCTGCCCGATCATCTTGAGCAGTTTGGCCGCATCTTCGAGAAAACTGGGCAGTGGAATGCGAACCTTCGGGTTGCCGAGAAATCCGTCGCGCCGCCCAAGTATGCTCACCGCGGCGCTCGCGCCGCGCTCGAGCGCCACGCGCACACCAGCGGCCGCATCGGTTTCACTCAAGCCGGTGGCGCTGGCGCCGAACGCCCACCATCCCGTGCTGTAAATGGCCGTTGACATAAACTTTCGTCGCTGCACAATCTTTTCCTCCATGAAAATTAGCCGTTACGTGGTTGCCGCTATCGCCTGTTTGCCAGCCGGCTGGCTTGCTTATTCGAGCTTGGCCAAAGTAGAGGCGGCCCCGCCAGTGTCCTACACCTTGCTCGACGGCAGCGTTCACAGCACCGATCAGCTCCGGGGCCGCGTGGTGCTGGTGAACTTTTGGGCCACCAGTTGCTCTGTTTGTTTGCATGAAATGCCGCAGATCGTCGCCATGCATCGCAAGCACTATGCGCGCGGCTACGACACCTTGTCCGTGGCCATGAGCTACGACCCGCCTGCCTACGTGGTGAACTACGCGCAAAAGCGCGGGTTGCCGTTCGGGGTGGCGATCGACAACACCGGGGTCATCGCCAAACGTTTCGGCAACGTTGCCGCGACGCCCACCTCGGTGTTGATCAACAAACGCGGTGAGATCGTCAAGCGCTACATCGGCGAGCACGACTTTGAAGCCTTGAACAAGCTGGTGGAGCGACTGCTGGCGGAGGTTTGACGAGTTCGGCAGACGATGCCCGATCGGGTGTATGTTGAACGATGCTCTATGGAATCGGAGTCGTTGCTGTCGCCTAACGGTTTGAGTTAGCCCAGACGCGGATCGGCCAAAGCGGGGTTGGACGCTCTAATGCGGGGCCGAAACGACGATCGGCAACGGTGGCAGCGTGCCACGACGCTTGCGGCTAATGGGTAGGCTTTAGCCAAACCGCTTTGCACCGCGCACGCACGCGGTGGGAACTGCAGTCAGCGGACAGCGAGACAGCCGGCTCGGGTAATGGCGTCCTTACGTTTTATCACTCAGACAGTGTTGTCGCACTGCAGACAGCGACAGCATGCGCGCAGACGTGAACCGCTCAACGCAAGCTCGCGTTGAGTTGGTCGAGCGTCGCTTTGCCTGGGCACAGCGACGTTTCGGTCAGCGCGTTCAGCGGTGTCAGCGACGTGTTCAGCGCGTCGTGCAAGTCACGCGCCCCCGCCTTCACGTAAAGTAGACCGGTCGCCACCTCGCCCCTGGCTTGCGACGCCTGCACATGCGCCATCGCCCGCACGCGATCGCAAGGATCGTAGTCGGCACGGAGCTTGCGCAGTCGCAACACGCTGCCGTCGTGCTGTTCGACGTCGACAAACTCTCCGGCAGCGACTTCAACGGTGATCTCGTCGCGCGGGCTGATGAAGTCTATGCGGCTGACCGCTTCGTTGTGCTCGCGCGCGTAGTCGTAGCTGCGTGTGCTACCGGCATGGTTGTTGAACGCCACGCACGGGCTGACGACGTCGAGAAATGCCGCACCATGGTGCGTGATGGCGCCTTTGATGAGCGGCACCAGCTGCGCTTTGTCGCCGGAAAAACCACGCGCCACATAGGTCGCGCCGAGTTGCAGCGCCATGCCGATCAAATCGACCGCGCTGTCGGCGTTGACTGCACCTTTCTTAGACGGCGCGCCGCGGTCTGCCGTAGCGGAGAACTGTCCCTTGGTGAGACCGTAGACGCCGTTGTTCTCGACGATGTAAACCATGTTGACTCCGCGCCGCATCACGTGAGCGAACTGGCCCAAGCCGATCGAAGCGGAGTCGCCGTCTCCGGATACGCCCAGGTACAGCAAGTCTCGGTTGGCAAGATTGGCGCCGGTCAGCACTGAAGGCATGCGGCCATGTACAGTGTTGAAGCCGTGCGATGCACCCAAGAAATAGTCGGGCGTTTTCGAGCTGCAACCAATGCCCGAGAGCTTGGCCACGCGGTGGGGCTCGATGTCGAGCTCCCAGCAGGCCTGGATGATGGCTGCAGAGATGGAATCGTGCCCGCAACCAGCGCACAGCGTTGAGATTTTGCCCTCATAGTCGCGTCGCGTGTACCCGACTTTGTTGCGCGCCAGCGTGGGGTGGCACAGCTTGGGCTTGGCGATATAGGTCATGTCATGTGGCCTTGCTCGCCTCACGAACCGGCTTGACCACCATCGCATGCACGTGCTTGGTGATGGCAGCGGTGATAAACCGCGCGGTAATCGGCGTGCCGTCGTAGTGCAGCACAGGCACAAGACGGCCCGGGTCGATCTCGAGTTCGTTGACCAGCAATGAGCGCAACTGCGCGTCGCGGTTTTGCTCGACGACGAACACCGTGTCGTGCGCGGCAATGAACCGCGCTACCGAATCTGGGAAGGGGAACGCGCGCAGGCGCATGGCATCGATGTGGATGTCGACTTCGGTAAGTGCGTCTAGCGCCTCGCCCATGGCCGGACCGGTGGAGCCGCAGTACAGCACGCCGACGCGCGTAGGCTCGGCAGCAGGCCGCAACACAGGCTGCGGAACCAGCGTGGCCGCGGTGGCGAACTTCTTCAACAAACGCTGCACGTTGTAGACATAGTCGGCGCCCGCTTCGGAGTAGCGTGCGTACGCGTCGCGGGTCGTGCCACGCGTGAAGTAGCTGCCTTTGCTCGCATGCGCACCGGGCAGCGTGCGCCAGGGAATGCCGTCGCCGTCAACGTCTTTGTAGCGCGCAAACTCGCGGCCGGCATCGAGGTCTGCTGCCGACATCACCTTGCCGCGATCGAGTCGCCGCTTATCGTCCCACTGGAAGGGCGCGGCCAGACGG
>JAOTTZ010000153.1 GCA_029864165.1 Burkholderiaceae bacterium | reverse complement strand
CGATGAAAGCGCGGACCACGGAACTCAAACACGACGCGAGGGTGTTGGGGCTAGCGTTGATTGCGCTGCTGCTTTGGGAAGCGTCCGGGTTGGATCTTGTCGTTGTCCGTTGGTACGGCAGCGCCCATGGCTTTGCATGGCGCGACGCTTGGTTGACCAGCACAGTGTTGCACGAAGGTGGGCGAGTGCTTGCGTGGGGGCTGCTGGCGATCATGTTCGCTTACGTTTGGTGGCCGCTGTTGACGGGGCCATCTCGCACCGAGCGGGCGTTGTGGCTGGCCGCAACCGTGCTCTGCCTGCTGCTGATCCCAGCCATCAAGCACGCCAGCAAAACCAGCTGCCCTTGGGATTTGGCTGAGTTTGGCGGTGTAGCGGCTTACGTGCCGCACTGGCGGTTCGATCGCATCGATGGCGGATCGGGTCACTGCTTTCCGTCGGGTCACGCTGTGGCCGCGTCAGCGTTTTTCAGCGGCTATTTCTTGCTGCGTGCCCACCGGCTCACGTTCGCTCGATGTTGGCTCGCCGGTGTTTGTGCGCTGCTGCTGTTGTTTGGTTGGGCGCAACTGGCGCGCGGCGCACATTACCCGAGCCACACGTTTTGGTCGGCCTGGTTGTGTTGGGCCGTTTGCGCGTTGGCTGCCAGGGTTGCGTCGGCAGGGCAGCGGGTGACTCAACGCATCAGCTCCGTGGCGACAGCGTTGCCCCTTATCTCGACGAGCAGCTTGGCTGCGCCGACGAGGTAGCCATATTCACTACAGGGGGCCGGGCTACGGCTCACAGGCGAGCAGTAAGAACGACAGGTCGCCTCCGTCTCGGTCAGGGACGTGGGCCTCGCCCGCGCAAGCGTGCGCGGCCCACCGAGTTCACTTGCACATTCCGAATTCAGGGTCGACGGAGAGGCCCGCCGCGGACGCTCATCGATTCGACCCGGCCTTGGTGCGCTTGCTCGAAGATGCAGCTCGCCTCTTGACCTTGACTGCGGGAGGGTCGGCCACGCGAACCTTGGTGGTCACCTTCTTCGCTGCTTTGCTGCTGGTTTGCATCAGCTTCTTCGTAGGCCGCTGCGTCGGACGTTTTGCGCTGCGCCTGGGTTTGGGCTCAGGCGTTGCGCCCAGCTCTATATCCAGGCCGAAGAGTGCGGAGAGGTCGTCGTCGAGAACCTTGGCAGGCTTGGGAGCCTTGGTGGCGAGCGTGCGGCCCTGCGCGGCGGTGGCGATCAGCTCGGCTTCGTTCACGGCACGCAGCTTGAAAAGCAACGCGGGCTGCTCGTCGAGCCGCGCGCCAATGCCGTAGAGCACGGCGGCAATGTGCTTGCACATCGAGGCCCAGTCCGGACAACTGCACGCGAGCTTGATCTCGGCGGGCGCCGGAAAGAGCCCCGTCTTGTGTTGGCAGACACGCTCCATGACCGCTTTGGACAGGCGCCCCTGCAACAGTTCGACCAGCGAATCGATGGACCCCGCGCAGTCCTTGCAGATGGCACGCCAGTTCGCCTGCTGAATCGGCGACACCTTGACCGATACCTTGTACAAGCTTGACCCGCTGACCAGCGCTGAAACTTCGCCGCCACTGACCTGCAGGTCCACCACCGAGCCGTTGCGCACATAGGTGCGCCCGCGTGGCAGCCGGTTCGCATAATCGCTGTACGCCTCGAGGTTATCGCACCAAGCCTTGCCCCAGAACGTTCTTGCGAGCGTGCGCCCCTGCAGCACGACGGGAGCGGTGGTGTGGCCCTTCTTGAGCAGCTTGGTCACTTCGCGCTCGGCCTTCTTTCGTCGCTCGGCGACGCTGACGTATGGTTTCCAGCCGTAGTACACGCTTTCAGTTCTCCTTCATGGCGGCATTGATGTCGAGTGCGACGAGCTTGAGCAACTCGTCGTCTTTCAGTTCGGTCAGTATCAGTTCCGCCCCGCCTTCCAGTAACTCCGTCGACAGTTGACGTTTGGACTCGATCATCTCGTCAATTTTCTCCTCGACAGTACCACGACAGACAAATTTGTGAACCAGCACGTTGCGGGTCTGCCCGATTCGAAACGCACGGTCCGTGGCCTGATTCTCGACCGCTGGGTTCCACCAGCGATCGAAGTGAATGACGTGCGAGGCTGCTGTGAGGTTGAGCCCGGCACCGCCTGCCTTAAGTGAGAGTACAAAAAACGGAACCGACTCGTCTTCCTGAAAGCGTCGAACGAGATCCTGGCGCTTTCCGACCTGGGTTTGGCCGTGCAGCACGAGGCCGGGGCGCCCGAACACCGAGCCGAGAAATGCCACCAGTGCCGCGGTTATCTCACGAAACTGCGTGAACACCAACACCTTCTCTTGCTTGGCCGCGATCACCTCGGCAATTTCGCGCAACCGGGCCCACTTGCCACTGTCCTCCTCGGCCCATGCACCGTCGCCCAGCCACTGCGACGGGTGGTTGCAGATCTGCTTGAAGCGCATGAGGAATGACAACACGACGCCCTTGCGTTGGATGCCATCGGTGGCTGCAAGCTGGTCAGCCAGCTCCTTCACCGCTGCTTGGTAGAGGGCGGCCTGTTTGCGGCTCAGCGGGCAGTAGGCTTTGAGCTCTGTCTTGTCGGGCAGGTCTTTGATCACCGATTTGTCGGTCTTCATGCGCCGAAGTATGTAAGGTCGCACGAGCTCGCGCAGCGGCGCATAGGGGTTGTGCGGCCGTTCGGCGAGGCGCTTGGTGAGCGTCGCAAACTGCTTGGAAGACCCGAGCAGCCCGGGGTTGATGAAGTCGAAGATCGACCACAAATCGGCAAGCCGGTTTTCTATCGGCGTGCCCGTCAACGCAAATCGCGCCTGCGCTTGCAGTTGCTTGACGGCTCGTGTTTGCTTGGTACTCGGGTTCTTGATCGCCTGCGCTTCGTCGAGGATTACAACGCGCCACTTCGCCTCCAGCAGCCAGGGCAGGCGCAGCAGCGTGCCGTAACTCGTGATCACGAAATCAAGCCGCGCGAGCTCTGCTTGCGCGAATGCCTTCAGCTCCTCCGCGGGTAGCGCGGATGGATGCGCGACAAAGGCTCTCAGGCTCGGCGCAAAGCGTTTGATCTCGGCCGCCCAGTTGGCCAGCAGCGACGCGGGGGCCACTAACAAACTCGGCCTTGCCTCAGCACTGGCCTGTTTCTTCAGCACCAGGAGCAGCGTCAGCACCTGAATGGTTTTGCCCAGGCCCATGTCGTCAGCTAAGCAAGCGCCCATGCCGAGCGACGACAACAGGTGTAGCCAGCGTACGCCCACTTGCTGATACGGCCGCAACGTAGCTTGCAGCGCAGAACCAGGATCGAGTCCTGCCAGCGCTTCGGGGCTGCGCAGCTGCGTGAGCGTTTCTGCGAGCCAGCGGCCGGCAACCACTTTTGACCAATCGGCTCGGTCGGCCAAGTTATCCTGCGCTCCCACCACGTCAGCGCGCGCAAGCATGCGCATGGCGTCGCTAAACGTGACCCCGCCTGTTGCAGCCGCCTGCTGCACCCGATCAAAATGCGCTAGCGTCGCCTCCAGCTTTTCACGGTCGACCTCGATCCATTGCCCACGCATGAGGGCCAAACCGTTGGACTGCGCGAGCAAATCCGCGATCTCGCTGGCACTGAGGGTCTGGCCATCCAGCGTGACCGCGACGCTGAAGTCCAGCAACGCGTCCTGGCCGAGTTTTGAAGGCGCCGCGGCACCAACGGTTGCCGTTACTTGTGCACGCGAGGGCCGGTTAGCGCGCCAGCGCGCAGGCATGCGCATCACGATGCCCGCGGCTTGGAGCGTTTCTACGTCGCGAAGCAGCGCAAGCGCATCGGCGGGCGTCCAGCGCAAAGGGTGAAAGATTTCCCCGCTGTCGACCATCGCCTTGAGCCAGGCGCAGTGCTGAGTCGCGCGCTGGACGGGTGTCAGCAAAGACAAGAGTTCTTGGTTGGTGGCGCCGGCGTACTGCTGTAGCGCCCGCCCCAATGGCAGATGCTGCGGTGTCGCCTGTTTCGACAGCCGCGTGGTGTACGTCGCGACGAAAGCGAACGGCGCGTCCTCGTCCTTGCGGTTCTCGGCCAGGTTGAAGTGCACGCGACCGACTAGGTTCCATCTCGCGTCGTACTGTTGGAGGAGCGCCTGTACAGAGCCGCCCGAATCCAGCAGCTCCGACACGAAAGCAACGTTGAGCTCGTCCCACAGCGCAGCGAGCGCAGCCACGCTGACGTACTCAGCACCATCCATCGGTGGGGCTGCGCTAACCAAAGCCTCCAACACCTCGCGTGAAGGCGGCGCAAGCTTGGTCTTGACACCTTGTCCTTCGGCATCGGCCAACGTGCACAGACCGGTTACGTAGCGCGCGGCGAACTCGCGCCAGTACGACAGCGTCGGCGACAAAACCGTCGCAACTTCACCCGCGCCGAGCTGCAGCAAGCCGTGGCCCGCACTGTGCGCGAAGGCTTCCACAAGACGGCGCGCGGTCGCGGGCGCTAGCGCGGCCTCGCCTTCTGATTGACTCAGCGCCAGACGGCCATGCGGCGTGAACACAGGTGCAAGCGCAAGTGAGCCTGCGGCCAGCTGTCCCGCAGCATCAAGGGGAGGCGGAGTCATTTCATTGCGGACCGGACAAACCCGAGGGTTGGTATCGAGTCAACTCTTGCCAGAGCCAGCCACGGTCCTTCACCTTGTGTGGTCGGGCCGTGGCGTTTACTCATGCACTGGGGGCGGACAACAAAGCTGCCTACTTTGCAATCGGCGGCGGGCTAGACGATGCTAGAAAGGCCTAGCCCTTGCGGAACTTGCGCAATGCTGCGATTTGTGCCGCCATGGCAGCAAACTCGCTCTGTGCTTTGGCAAAGTCGATGTCGCTCTTGGCGAGCTTCATGGCTTCTTCGGCCTGTTGCTTGGCTGCTGTCGCCTTGGCCTCGTCGAGATCTTTGCCGCGGATCGCCGTGTCGGCCAGCACAGTGACAGTGCCAGGCTGTACTTCGAGGATGCCGCCAGCGACGAACACGAATTCTTCTTCACCGTTGTCGGCGCGCGTGATGCGCACCGCGCCAGGCTTGATGCGCGTGATCAACGGCGTGTGCCGGGGCAGTATGCCCAACTCGCCGCTCTCGCCCGGCAAGGCTACAAACTTCGCCTCGCCGGAGAAGATGGCTTCTTCGGCGGAGACCACGTCAACGTGCAGGGTAGACATCTCGATCAAGCGCCTCTCTATTATTGAATCGTTTTCGCCTTGGCGATGGCTTCGTCGATGGTGCCGACCATGTAGAAGGCCTGCTCAGGCAGCTGGTCGCATTCGCCGTTGACGATCATCTTGAAGCCGCGAATGTTCTCTTTCAACGATACGTACTTGCCCGGGGTGCCG
>JAOTTZ010000152.1 GCA_029864165.1 Burkholderiaceae bacterium | reverse complement strand
TTGCCCAGCATCTGCTGCGTCGTCAACCCCAGCGCGCGTCCTGCCTCAGCGTTGCTGAACAGAATCGAGGTGTCCGGCGCATGCACCACGACGCCGGCCAGAAGATGGTTAACGAGGAGCCGGTGCCGTTCTTCACTCGCTTTCAAAGCCTGTTCAGCTTGCCTTTGCGCGGTGACATCGCGGCTCATGCCAACGACGCGCTGCGTACGTCCCTCGGCGTCGAGCTGCAAATAGCCGCTGGACTCAACATGCCGCAGTTCAGCGTCAGACGCGCGCAAGATACGAAACTCGAACTGCCGCACCGGGCGGCCCGCGAGCAAGTCGGAAAAAAACGTGTCCATCCGCTGACGGTCTTCGGGCAAGACGCGCTCTTGCCAGGCGGCGCGCGTGCCGTCGAACGCAGCGCGGGTATGGCCGTAAATGGACAACATCTGCTCGTCCCAATGCAGCCGGTGCGAGCCCAGTTCAAACTCCCACACACCATAGCCCGAGCCTGCGATGGCCAGCGCGAGTCGCTGGTTCAGGCTACTGATCTGGTACTCGGCGCGCTTGCGCTCGGTGACATCGCGAGAAACCACGACAACACGTGGCTCTGCGTCGGTAACATCGCGGATAAAGTTGCCTTGCGACTCGATATGGCGAATGCTGCCATCGCTGCGCAAGAAGCGAAAACTGGTTCGGCGGCCTACGCCGGTGGCGATCGTTTCACGGAAAGTACGTAGCACGTACTCGCGGTCGTCTGGATGAATTTGCGCGAATGAATCGCCGCCAACCCGCCTTTCTTCCTTCCCGAACAACAACCCATAGGACGGGCTGTTGTAGAGACGCCGCCCTTGTGCGTCCAGTATGGCGATGAGATCGGTCACGTTGTCCGTGATCAACCGGAACAGCTCGTCGCCTTGCGCCGGCAAATCAAGCCCGCCGTGGCGCTCGCTGGTCTCGACGGCGGCTGTCTGCGGCTTCTGAGCCGCCGGGCCGGCCTTCTTGGCATCTGTGGTCATCTCGTGTTCTGCCAGCCCAATTCAGCGATGGTCCTGCCGATACTGGCTACCCCCACTGCAATGCGCCATCAGAGCACCTACTCTAAACCAAGCTGACGACATGATGCCTGCGCTTTTTCCGGGTCATGGCAAAAACAGGCGATCTGGGCCGGCAAACCCGCACCCCGGCATTCCAATTTTCTTCAGCAGACGGTCTAATCTCAGGCTAGACTGTTTGTTCCGAACCAATCAAAAACTGCGCGTTGTGCGCAGTATCGGCGCGGTGAGTTCAATGGGGCGAGTACCAATATTGACAGTAGGCCGTTAGGTGCTCATGACATGTCGAACTTACCTGTAAACGTGGATGTACTCAAGACCTATGTCGGGGACAACCCCGAAATAATCGCGCAGTTCTTGTCCAATTTTCGTGTGTGGGCGAACGAGAGCGCACAGAAAGTGGTGTCTGCACAGGCGGCGCGCGACTGCGCTGAGATTGCAGCTCAGGCACACCAACTCAAGTCCTCCGCGCGCAGCATGGGGGCGCTCAAGCTGGGCGCCTTGTGTGAGCAACTGGAGCAGGCCGGCAAGTCGGCAGACATGACAGCGGCTGCCGAAATCATACCGACGTTCCAGGCGGAAGTGGCACGCGTCTTGGACTATCTCGCGCGGTAAGGTCTTCTCACGGCGTAGACGGCAAAGTACTCATGCAACGAATTGGCAGCCCACCTAGGCCACTTGCGCTGCACGGCCCAGAGCGCAGCCGCGACATTGAGCAGCGTGCGCAAGCGCGGCTGCCACCGCACACGTTGATGCACAGGGCGAGCACAGCGGTTGCGCGTCTTGCGCTGGCGCTGGCGCCGCACGCGCAAAAGGTATGGATCGCGGCGGGCGCCGGCAACAACGGCGGCGACGGACTGGGTGCCGCGATTGCGTTGCTGCGAGCGGGCAAGCAAGTTCAGGTTACGCTCTTGGGCGACGCGGCAAAGTTGCCCGTCGATGCGCGCGACGCGTACTCACGGGCACAGGCTGAAGGCGTGGTCATCGGCACACAACCCCCGGCCACGTTGTCACCCCAAGATCTGGGCGTTGACGCATTGCTCGGTTTAGGCGCGTGCCGCGCGCCGCTGGGCCGGATGGCCGAGCTGATTGCGACCCTCAACGCCGTGCCCTGTCCCGTATTGGCGGTGGACCTGCCGTCTGGTCTCGACGCGTTCACCGGTCGGCCCCTGGGTGACTCGTGTGTGCGCGCGCGACATACGCTTTGCCTGCTCACGCTCAAGCCGGGCTTGTACACCGCACAGGGCCGCGATCACGCGGGCGACGTTTGGTTCGACGATTTGGGTGTGGACAGCAGCAACACCGCACCGGACGCATGGCTCAGCAGCGCGTCGCAGACTGCGCGCGCGCAACGAGCGCACGCGCAGCACAAAGGCAACTTCGGCAATGTGGCCGTCGTCGGCGGAGCGCCCGGCATGACCGGCGCGGCCTTGCTCGCGGCCCACGCTGCGCTCGCCGCCGGTGCCGGTCGTGTCTATGTCAGCTTGCTCGACGGTAACGACAAGACCGCGGCGATGACGTTGGACAGCACCCGCCCCGAGTTGATGTTTCGCCCCGCTTGGTGGTTGAACGCACCCGACGTGATCGCGCATTGCACCGTGGTTTGTGGCTGCGGCGGCGGTGACGCCGTGCGCACTGTTTTGCCGCGACTATTGAGCAACGCCCAGCGCTTGGTGCTCGACGCAGACGCGCTCAACGCCGTCGCTGCCGACAGCGCCTTGCAAAGACAACTGCAAGCGCGCGCGGCACGCGGGTTGCTGACCGTACTGACCCCGCACCCGCTGGAAGCAGCACGTTTACTCGACGGTAGCGTGGCTGATGTGCAAGCAAATCGTCTTCACAGTGCACAAGCATTGTCTGAGCGTTACCGTTCTGTGGTGCTGCTCAAGGGCTCTGGCAGTGTTATTGCGGCGCCGGGATGCGTGCCCCACATCAATGCGACGGGCAATGCCGCGCTTGCTACGCCAGGCACCGGAGACGTGCTGGCGGGGTGGTTGGGTGGCTTGTGGGCGCCTGACGTAGACGGCGCACCACCGGAACATGAACTTGCATTCAACGTCGCGGTGTCGGCCGCATACTTGCATGGTGCGGCCGCCGATTCGGCAGGCGTTACGCCGATACGCGCAGCAGATCTTGTAGAGCGGTTGTTGCAACCAGGATGCTCGTGATACGCAGCGGTAGAGCGTGATTCGTTCAGTGTAGCTAGGGTCTGTTAACACTCAAGCCCGATGCGTGTTAACAGGCCCTAGCCAGGTGCCAGGCAAGCAATGCTCTGCGCCGCGACGCTGGGCAGGCAGTCGCTGACTTTGCCGCGCCCTGGAATCACCGCCTCGGGCCAAATCTCGACCAGCGGCAACAGCACAAATGCACGCTCGTGCATGCGCGGGTGCGGTACGGTCAGCGAAGGCGTGTCGATGATCTCGTCCGCGTACAGCAGCAGGTCCAAGTCCAGAGTCCGCGGCGCATGGCGAAAAGGCCGCTCACGGCCGTGCCGACGTTCGATGGCCTGCAACTGCGTCAACAACGTGTGCGCCGACAGCCCCGTCTGCAACTCGGCCACCGCATTGATGTAGTCGCGGCCGCCTGCGTCGACTGGCGCCGTGCGGTAGAGCGATGAACAGGCCACAAGGCTTGTCAGCGGCAACGCCCCCAGTTCGACCGAGGCGGTTCGCAACGCCGCGCCTGCGTCGCCCAGGTTAGCCCCCAGCGCAACATAGACGCCACGCCGAAATGCCGAAGTCAGTTCACCAGCGACTGTCGACGTACGATTCACCGCGTCGATCGCAGCGCTATGTTGTGACAGTTCGCACCCGGAAACTCGACGCGGAGCAGGCGGGCCATGCGTGACTTCCCAGCGTTCGGCTTTGGCGAATAGAACCGGGTGACCGCGCGCTTTCGGCGAGGGAGTGGTCGCGCCGGACTGGCTGCGCACAGCCCGACGCCGCCTTACTGCTTGGCCGCTTCGACCTGAATCAGCAGCCGGATGTCGTCGGGCAGGCCATGCTCGACACCATAGCTCATTCCCCACTTGCTGCGTTGAATTGTGGTTTCAAAGTCGCCTCCGCAGACTTCGCGTTTGAGCTTCGGGTGGTCGTAGCAGTTGAAGTTGGTCGCGTTCAGCGTGACCGGCATCGTTTGGCCCAGCATCGTCAGCGAGCCCGCCACTGCGGTGACCTTGTCGCCCTCAAAGCTGAACTTATCGCCTATGAACTTGGCAGTCGGGTTCTCTGCGACGTTGAAGAAGTCTTCCTTCTTCAGGTGACCATCCAGCGGGCCCACACCGGTACTGACCGAGGTCATGTCGATGGCAATCTCGGCCTTGCCGGTCTTGGCCTTGCGGTCTATGACAACCGAGCCCTCTTTCTTGTCGAAGCGGCCGCGCAGCGTCGACGTGCCGAAGTGCTTGGCTTCAAAGTACACAAAGGTGTGTGACGGGTCGATGTTGTAGTGCGTGCTTTGTGCCTGGGCCACGCCCCCGGCGGCGAGGGCAAGGGCGGCAATCAGGGTCTTGTTCATGGGTACTCCTTCCTGTGTTGTCTAGCATTAATGTAGAAACTCAAATGGGCCATCGCTACCGCGCGCGGTGCGTCACAGCGGGTCCACACCGGTCATTGTCAACTTGAACTTCACGTTCACGTCGTTGGCGACCATGGACGTGTCTTGCCAATCGCCGTCACCGATCCTGAAGTCTAGCCGCTTGATCACGAAGGCGCCGCTGGCAGTGGTGGCGGCGCCTGCCTGCCTCAGCGTCACCGGCACAGTCACGTCGTGGCTGCTGCCCTTGATCGTCAGCTTGCCCTTGACCTCCAGCTTGCCGGCAGCCGTACCTTTCACACTGCTGCTCTGAAATCTTGCCTGCGGGAACACCTTGGTGTCGAACCAGTCGGGCTTAGCGAGTTCGGCTTGCGTATCGGCGTCACCCAGCGTTGCGCTGCCCAGGTCGATCGTGAAAGCGATCTTGCTGTCCTCGGGCTTGTTCGGATCGAAGCTGATCTGCGCGTCGAACTTGCGAAACCGGCCCTCCACCGGCGAGCCCATCTGCTTGCTGATAAAGCTGATTTCGCTCTGGCCTGGTACCAGCTTTTGCTGCGCATGGACCGCAAAGGCACAAGCAAGCAGCGCCAGATAGGCGACACTAACAATGGTCCTAACAATGGTCTTCATTGAAGCACTCCTTTACAGGCGGCTTGGCCACATGCGCGACAGCAAGCCATCGCGGTCGACAAGCTGATGTTTCAGCGCAGCCGCAATGTGCATCAACACCAGCGACGCCATGGCCCATGCCAGTCGTC
>JAOTTZ010000151.1 GCA_029864165.1 Burkholderiaceae bacterium | reverse complement strand
GTCGTGCGTGAGTATCGACGAGGTGTTTCGTGCAACCACTGCCGGCGCGGCAGACTTTGGTGTCATCCCGGTGGAGAACTCGACCGAAGGCATGGTGTCGCGCTCGCTCGACCTATTCATTACCACCCCGTTATTCATCATCGGCGAGACCAGTCTGCATGTGCGTCTGAACCTGCTGCGCAAGCAGGCTTCGCTGGACGGTATCGCAGCGGTTTGCGCACACTCGCAAGCGCTAGCCCAATGCCACGGCTGGCTTAACAACCATCTGCCCCATGTCGAGCGACGTCCCGTCTCCAGCAACGCCGAAGGCGCCAGGCTGGCTGGCCTGGACCCGAGCGTGGCCGGTATTGCCAGCGAACGCGCGGCCGGCGAGTACGGATTGCATATCGTGGCGCCGGCCATCCAGGACGACCCAAACAACCGCACGCGTTTTGCCATCGTTGCTCACCCAGATCGCCACCCGCAGCCGAACGCTTGCGGGCACGATTGCACCAGCTTGGTGGTGTCAGTAGCCAACCAGCCCGGCGCGGTGCACGACATGCTGGTCCCGCTAAAGGTGCATGGCGTATCGATGACTCGTTTCGAGTCGCGCCCGTTTCGCTCCGGCCAATGGGAGTACTACTTTTACGTCGACCTTCAGGGCCACCCCGATCACCCCAACGTCGCCGCAGCGTTGAATGAGCTACGCTCGACCTGTGCCTTCTTTAAAGTACTCGGTTCCTACCCCATCGACGTTCACTGAAGCAAAGCACATCATGTTCAACCAGTTGGGAATCATTGGCTGTGGTTTGATGGGCAGCTCTTTCGCGTTGGCGCTCAAGCATGCCGGCTTGGTCGCGCGCGTGGTCGGCTACAGCAAGTCCCCTTCGACAACGGACACGGCAAAGAAGCTGGGCGTGATCGACGTGGCAGCCGAGTCGGCGCTGCAAGCGGTGGCCGGCTCAGATATCGTGCTGATCGCCGTGCCGGTGGGCGCGATCGAAGAGATCTTCAAAGCAATACGGCAACTGGTAACGCCAGAAGTGCTGTTCATGGACGTCTGCTCCACCAAGCGCGATGTCGTTGACGCAGCACGCCGTGTGCTCAAGGAGCGCGTCGTGTCTTTCGTTCCTGCACACCCTGTTGCAGGCAGAGAACTCGCGGGTGCCATCAACGCCGATGCCCGCCTCTATCAGGGCAGCCGAATCATTCTCACGCCACTGCCGCAGACCTTGCCCGAGCTGGTTCAAAAAGCTACCGAAGCCTGGTCCGCCGTCGGCGCTCAGGTGCTGAAGATGACACCACATGACCACGACGCGGCCTTTGCCGCGGTCAGCCACCTGCCACACTTGTTGGCGTTTGCCTGTTTCACTTCGGTAGCCAATCAACCTGCCGGCGACGATTACCTGTCGCTGGCCGGCCCTGGGTTTCGTGACTTCACACGCATCGCGGCCGGCGATCCGGTAGTGTGGCGCGACATCCTGATGTCCAATCGCGAAGAAGTTCTTCGTCAGTCGCAGCGATTCCGCCACACGCTCGACGCAATGGAGCAAGTCATCAAAAGCGGCAATGTCGAGGCGCTTGGCAATTTGATTCGGGTGGCTGCAAGCGCACGTGCCAATTGGCACATGAATTCGAACAAACCAGGATCGGAGCGCGAAGAGTCCAAACTGCCGAGAGCTTAGAAAGCTCAGTCGACCGCTTGCCGCCGCTTGGTACATCGCATTTAAATTAAGTTTGTACCCCGCCCCATCTCGCCGCTTTGGTAAGGAAGCAACGCGCAAGCCATGCCGTGGCACGCGTGAGCATGTCCTTGCGCCGTTTTCATGTACACCACGCGCTTTCTCGATCTGCCGCCGCTGACCCACGCCGACGGAACGGTACGCTTGCCGGGCTCGAAGAGCATCTCCAACCGTGTGCTCTTGCTCGCTGGCTTGTGTAAGGGTACGACGATTGTTCGCGATTTGCTCGACTCCGACGACACCCAGGTGATGCTCGATGCATTGCGCGACTTGGGTTGCGGCGTTGAGCAAAGCGCGCAGGCCACGCGCATCACCGGCCTGGGTGGTCGATTGGCGACGCGAAGCGCCACTTTGTTTCTCGGCAACGCGGGCACCGCCATGCGCCCTTTGACCGCTGCGCTGGCGGTCATGGCCGCCACCCAAGGCGGCGAGTTTGAACTGAGCGGCGTACCGCGCATGCACGAGCGCCCGATCGGTGACTTGGTGCAGGCGCTGCGCCAGTTGGGGTGCCACATCGACGAGCTGGGTCAAGCGGGGTACCCGCCGTTGCGGGTGCGCGGCGCTCAGCAGGGTCAACTCAACACCAGTGCGCCTATGCGGGTGAGGGGAGATGTATCGAGCCAGTTTCTTTCGGCGCTGCTGCTTGCGCTGCCGCTCGTCACACATGCGACTCCCAGCGTTGTGGAGGTCGAGGCAGACCTGATCTCCAAACCTTATGTCGAGATCACGCTGAACCTGCTGGCGCGCTTTGGCGTGACCGTCCAGCGTGACGGTTGGCGCCGCTTCACCATTGCACCGGGCAGCGTCTACCGCTCACCGGGCGAACTGCGCGTAGAAGGCGACGCATCGTCGGCTTCGTACTTCATTGCCCTCGGTGCGATCGCAGCCAGTGAGGGCCGGTGTTTACGCATCGAGGGCGTCGGCAGTGACTCGATCCAGGGCGATATTCGATTTTTTGAAGCGGCACGGGCCATGGGCGCCCAAGTCGCGAGCGGCCCAGGTTGGTTGGAAGTACGGCGGGGGGCGCCTGGCGCGGGATGGCCGCTGCGTGCCATCACCCTCGACTGCAACCATATCCCCGACGCGGCCATGACGCTGGCCGTCATGGCGCTGTTCGCACAGGGCACCACGCGCCTGACCAACATCGCCAGTTGGCGTGTCAAAGAAACCGACCGCATCGCTGCTATGGCATCAGAGCTGCGCCGACTAGGCGCAACCGTTTCCGATGGAAACGACTTTATCGAAATCACCCCACCAACCCACTGGCGTTGCGCAGTTGTCCGCACCTACGACGACCATCGCATGGCGATGTGCTTATCGCTCGCCGCTTTCAACGAACTGGCCGGTGCGCAACCGGCGGTGCCTGTGCGCATCATGGATCCACGTTGTGTTGGCAAGACCTTTCCAGACTATTTCGAGACCCTGTTCCACGTTGCCCAGACCGAGCCGTCCAACATTCCTGTTATTGCCATCGACGGGCCCACTGCATCCGGCAAAGGCTCTTTGGCGGCATCGCTGGCGCAAGCGCTGGGCTATCACCACCTCGATTCAGGGGCCTTGTACCGCGCTACCGCTTTGCGCGCGCTGCAGAGCAATACGGCGCCGGACGATGTCAACGCACTGGCGTCACTGGCAGCCGGGCTTGCCTTAGAGTTTCACCGGGGAAGTCCAATACTGAACGGCCGCAACGTCAGCGACGCGTTGCGGCTCGAAAACACTGGAACACTGGCGTCGCGGATTTCAGCTTACCCCGAGGTACGCAATGCGCTGCACCAGTTGCAATTGTCGTTTCGACGCCTACCGGGGTTGGTGGCCGATGGGCGCGACATGGGCACTGTAGTCTTTCCAGACGCCGAACTGAAAGTCTTTCTCACCGCGGGTAGCGCAGAGCGGGCCCGACGGCGGCATAACCAATTGATTTCCAAGGGTATTTCCGCTAGCATCGAGGCTGTGCACGCAGATCTTGAGGTGCGCGACGCGCACGATCAGCAGCGCGCCGTTGCGCCTTTAAGGCCAGCACAAGACGCTGTCTTGCTCGACAACTCCAACCTAACCATCGAGCCTTCGGTGGAACGGGTATTGCAATTGTGGCAATCGCACCGGCCATTCGATTAAGTTCGGTCCGGGATGGAGAAAATACAGCGCCTGTAAATTGAGCGCGAAAATGGCCGCCGCCTGATCCTCATGCGCCGAAAGGCTTATGCGGGCGTCGATTTTTAAACCTTTAACCTGCAGCGTCTGAGCTGCATTGGACACAAGCACTATGCCCCAACTTCACACCGCCGACGCAAACCAAGGGCCTGATTCGTTTGCCGCCCTTTTCGAAGATTCTCTGAAGCGCCAGGAAATGCGCGCCGGCGAGGTGATCACCGCCGAGGTGATCCGCGTTGACTACAACTTCGTGGTGGTCAATGCAGGACTCAAGTCCGAAGCTTACGTACCCATCGAAGAATTCAAGAACGACAAGGGAGATCTGGAAGTCCAGCCCGGCGACTTTGTGTCTGTGGCCATAGATACCATCGAAAACGGCTACGGAGATACCATCCTGTCGCGTGACAAGGCCAAGCGGTTGGCGTCATGGATGTCGCTTGAGTCTTCGCTCGAGTCTGGTGAGTTCGTCACCGGCACCGTCAACGGCAAGGTCAAGGGCGGCCTGACCGTGTTGGTCAACGGGATCCGCGCCTTCTTACCCGGCTCCTTGCTCGACACCCGGCCGGTCAAAGACATGAGCCCGTACGAGGGCAAGACCATGGAGTACAAGGTCATCAAGCTCGATCGCAAGCGCAACAACGTCGTGTTGTCGCGCCGCGCCGTTATCGAAGCTTCGATGGGGGAAGAGCGTGCCAAGCTCATGGAGACGCTGTGCGAAGGTGCCATTGTCAACGGCGTGGTCAAGAACATCACCGAGTACGGGGCGTTCGTCGACCTGGGCGGTATCGATGGGTTGCTACATATTACCGACATGGCATGGCGCCGTGTTCGCCACCCCAGTGAGGTGGTCACCGTCGGCCAGGAGCTACAAGCCAAGGTGCTGAAGTTCGATGCTGAGAAAAACCGGGTTTCGCTCGGCATCAAGCAATTGGGAGACGATCCTTGGCATGGTGTCTCTCGCCGCTATCCCACCGGTACGCGCATGTTCGGCAAGGTGACAAACATAGCCGATTACGGCGCGTTTGTGGAAATTGAGCCAGGCATCGAGGGCCTGGTCCACGTCTCGGAAATGGACTGGACCAACAAGAACGTCGCCCCAAGCCGCATCGTCGCCCTCGGTGATGAAGTCGAGGTGATGGTGCTGGAGATTGATGAAGACAAGCGACGCATCAGCCTGGGGATGAAACAATGCAAACCCAACCCCTGGGAAGAGTTCTCCGAGACGGTTCAACGCGGCGACAAGGTCAAGGGGCCCGTCAAATCGATCACCGACTTTGGGGTCTTCATAGGACTGGCTGCTGGCATCGACGGCCTGGTACATCTCTCCGATCTGTCTTGGACCGAGCCGGGTGAAGCGGCCGTGCGCAATTACAAGAAGGGACAAGAAGTTGAAGCGGTTGTATTGGCTATCGATGTCGAGCGCGAACGCATTTCGCTGGGCGTAAAGCAACTCGATAGCGATCCCTTTACAAACTTTACTGGTCAA
>JAOTTZ010000149.1 GCA_029864165.1 Burkholderiaceae bacterium | reverse complement strand
GGGTTCACCGAATATTTACCAAAGTTCGGATTAGCGCAGATCATTTGATGGTCGGCTGTTGATAAGTGTAGTTGTTGCCCGGTTGGTTTGGTCTCCTTTGTCGTGCGATGCGCGCGCGGGGGATGCAGCGAAGGGCGTAGCCCGTAGCGGATTCCCCCGCGCACTAACTGATCAAATGTCGTCGTCAGATGGCTGTTGCGTGGTGCCCTTGCGAGCTTGCTCGCGCGCCTTGATGCGCTTCTTGGCCGCCGTCGAGCTGTGCAAAAACCGATGTGACTCGTTGCCCGTCTCCACGATGTGGCAGTGGTGCGTCAGCCGATCCAACCGTGCGGTGGTCATCTTTGCATCACTGAAAACGAGTAGACCCCGGTTTACCCCGCTTTTCTTCAAGTGTCAACTCGGTTCGGTACACGAAACTAAAGGCGCGCAACAACTACCCGCTAGGGTTTCCACATGAAATATTCCATGGTCAGCGTTTCAGCGTGCGCAGCATTCATCACCGGTTGTGGTAGCTTGGCCCCCGCGCCATTAACGCACACAGAGATCGTCGCGCGCGCGCAAAGTGACCATCATGTCGCGCAGGCAGATGTCGAGCCAATCAAGGGCCCACTGAGTTTAGAAGAAGCAATCGCGCGCGCGCTCAAGTACAACTTAGAGCGCCGCACGCGAATGATGGAAGAAGCCGTCGCGCTAAATCAGCTCGACGTCAGCCAGTACGACATGCTGCCTAAACTGGTGGCCTCCGTTGGCTATCACAAACGCAGTGAACACGCTACCACGCGCGCGGTCGATTCAGTCACCGGTTCACCTTCGTTGGCTAACCCATTCATCTCGAACGATAGGACACACACCGTGTCGGATTTGGGCCTGACATGGAGCGTGCTCGACTTTGGTTTGTCGTACTACGGCGCGCAACAGAATGCAGATCGAGTGCTGATCGCTTCCGAGCGCCGTCGCAAAGCCATGCACGTGCTGATCCAGAACGTTCGAACAGCATTTTGGCGCGCGGCCAGCGCACAAAAGCTACTGGGTGAGGTCGAGCGGGCTATCGCCTTGGCCGAAGAGGCGCTGGCAGACTCACGCAAAGCTGAGGAAGAGCGTCTGCGCCCACCGCTGGAGAGCATGCGCTTTCAGCGTCAGTTGTTGGAGAATCTGCGCCTGCTTGAAGCGATCGAGCATGATCAAGCCACCGCTCGCGTGGAACTGTCCAGTCTGATCAACGCACCGCTCGCGCGGGAACTAACGGTCGCAGAGCCCACGGAAGGCATCAGCAAGCGCATGTTGGACTTGCCAGTGGAGCGCATGGAAGATGTCGCCATTGCGCAAAACGCCGACATACGCGAGCAGTTCTACAAGACCCGAATCGCCAGAGTGGAGACACGCAGGACCTTGCTGAAGCTATTTCCTAACTTATCGTTCGACTATAGCCTTAACCACGACAGCGATAGCCATTTGGTGCACGACAGTTGGAACAAAGCGGGCGCGTTGTTGTCGTTCAATCTTGTCAACTTGTTCTCGGCCCCGGCGCAACAGCGGCTCGCCGAAGCCGGTGTCACGCTGAGCGAGCAGCGCCGCGTCGCCACGCAGATGGCCGTGTTGGCGCAGGTGCACGTGGCCCGACTCCAGTACGCTAGCGCGTATCAGCAGTTCGTTCGAGCAGATGCAATTTCGGAAGTCGATGAGCGTATCAACCAGCAAGTCTCTGCGCGCGAAAAGGCACAATCCACCAGCAAGCTAGACAAGGTAGCGAACAACACCACCGCCATCTTGAGCCTGTTGCGGCGCTACCAAGCGTTGGCTCAGTTGAACGTGGCTGCCAGTCGTCTACAAGCAACTCTTGGGTTGGAGCCGCGCCTGATGGGCGTGCGCGACCAAAGCCTCGCCGAACTGACAACAAGCATCGCGCTGGCTTTGCGCCAATGGAACCAAGGCTCGCTGCCAGTGTTGGCAGAGCCTGCGGTCGGCTCGTACCCAACCACTGGGGAGTGAGAACTATGCAGATCAGCTGGTTCGCCGGCGCCTTGCTCGCCGCATCCGTGCACGCTGGCGATGTGTCGCATCAACCACCCGTGCTCAGTGCCCTAGGCGCCATGCCAGCGGTCACCACCACCACGGTTCGCTCGAGCCTGGAGCAGCGCGATATCCGCGCCCAGCTCGTCCCGCGCCGCTACACCACGCTTGCGGCGGAAATTGAGGCCAAGATTAACCGTGTGACAGTGCAAGAGGGCGCAGCTTTCAAACAGGGGCAAGTTCTGGTGGGCTTTGACTGTTCGTTGCCGCAAGCGCAATTCAACCGCGCCCGAGCGGTGCTCGCTGGCGCGGAGAGAACCTGGGCCGCGAACCAGCGCTTGGCAGAGCTGAATGCGATTGGCAAGGTCGAGCTCGATGTTTCGCAGGTTGAGGTGATGAAAAATCAAGCCGAGGTCGCCATTACCAGCGCAGTACTTGCTAAATGCACTGTCATTGCACCGTTTTCTGGACGCGTAGCCGAGCAAAGGGTGCGCGATCAGCAATACGTGCAAGCAGGTCAGCCGTTGCTCGAGATCATCGACGACAGTACGCTTGAGCTCAAGTTCCTTGTTCCATCGAAGTGGTTGGCTTGGGTAAAACCGGGTCATGCCTTCCAGGTGCTAATCGATGAGACGATGCGCTCCTACCCGGCGAAGGTACTGCGCGTCAACGCGCGGGTGGACCCAGTCAGCCAGACGGTCAAGCTGGTTGCGGCTATCGACGGCCGGTTCCCCGATCTGATTGCTGGAATGAGCGGGCAGGTTGATCTGGCTTCGCCCCCAGCCGATAAGCGCATCACACCATGAAGAAACAATGCACACGGCCCTTTGCCGAAGCGGCCAACAGAACTGGGAACGGCGTCCCGAGTGGTATTCGGCGCCGCAAGCCCCAGCCGATGGCGCTTGAAGCACGCTTTATGTTCGACGGTGCCGCCATGGCGACAGCCATTGAGTCCGTAGATGGCGCCACGCACGCTGTGGCGCACGCCGACCGCACCGCTGAACCGACGCCGCCATCGGAGCGTGAGTCCTTGCGGTCTCGGGCCGCACCGGCGCAAGAAATTTTATTCATCGACACCGCCGTTGCCAACTGGCAGCAACTGGCCGCTGATGCGCGGAGCGGTATCAACGTGGTGTTGCTCGATCCGTCGCGCGACGCTCTCGCGCAAATGGCACACCAGCTACAAGGCAGGACTGGCCTGGCCGCGATACATCTTGTCAGCCACGGTGCCGAGGGTGAGCTCATCATAGGCGGGCAGTCTTATGACGCTGGATCGCTAGGCGCGCTCGCGCCGCAACTCGCGACCATCGGTCGGGCGCTGGCCTCTGGCGGTGACTTGCTGCTCTACGGCTGCGATGTCGGTCGCGGCAGCGCGGGCGAGGCGCTGATCTCCGCGCTAGCCAAAGCAACACAAGCCGACGTTGCGGCCAGCACCGACACTACCGGTGCGGCGCAGCAATGGCATGGCAACTGGGTGCTCGAGGCCCACACCGGGAGCATCACGTCGGCAATGTTTGCGTCCACCGAAGCGCTGCAGCAATTCGACGGTAAGCTCGCCACAGTTAGCTTGAGTGGCGCCAGCGGTTGGACGGCCGTCATGTACGGCGCCAGCAAAGATCCGCAGGGCGATAGCCAGGCCGGCGCGGCCGACACAGACATCATCGGTGACGCCGCCCACGGCTCGGCCTACGTCGCCTACGACGACAACGGCACCGCCACTGACACCGACGACACTCTCTTGTTTCGCTTGCGCATCGACAACCCAACGAGCGTCACCAACTTCTCGGGCGTGGCTGATGTTGGGATGGACGCCAACCTCGACGGCAGCATCGATCTGTTCATGTCGGTCGATGGTCGCAACAATGGTCAGGCAGTGCGTTTGCTAGACCCTGGAACGGGTGCAAACCTGTCGCCCAGCACTACGACAACCAGCCCTCTACCCACGGGTTGGTTGCCCAACAACGGTGTCTACCCTTTCGACGCGAGCAATTATTCGGTCGCCGGCGTGTCGGTCACCAACGACCCACATTGGAACGGAAACATCGATTTGGGTAGTGCCGGCGGGTCCGACGCTTTCGTCAGTTGGCGTGTTCCTATCGCTGATCTTGCTACTGTGTTGGCCAAGCCATCGCTGGTGGACCGCAGCGGCAATTACGGGCCGCGAGGGGCGCTCGGCATCGCAGGGTACGACAAGAACACCATTGTGCAGTACGTGTCATTCACGCAAACACAGGCGGGGACGATCAACGGCGACGTTAACGGCGTAGGCGCCGGTTACGACAAGAACGCGTCCTTCGCGTCCTTGGGGGCGTTTACTGCACCGATGTCAGCCGCCGAGCCCGTGGCCGATGGACCTGGTGTGATGATTACAGAGCCGATCAGCGGCGGCCAGCTCAACGACGTTGAGAACAACAGCGTCACGCTGTCCGGTAGCAGCGCCCATATTGCTGACGGCAGCGCGTTGACGTTGACCGTCAGCGATGGCAGTAGCACTCTGACCTTTCCCGGTGTGACCACGATTGCCGGGGACAGTTGGAGCGCAGCCGGCTTAGATTTATCTAGCCTGAGCGACGGCCCCCTAACAGTCACAGCCACCGTCGGTGGCGTGTCCGACAGCGCGACACTCAGCCACGACGCAACGCCCCCCTCGGTGGCGGTGACCGCTGGCACGTCAGCAAGTGACACGACACCAACGATTACAGGCACGACAGATCTGCCGGCTGGGAGCTTGATAACGGTCACCGTCGATCCCGACAACAACGTTGGCACAAGCAATAGCGTGAGCTGGCAGGCGCTGGCCGATGGCAGTGGTAACTGGAGCGTCGATACGGGCGCCGCTTCGCCGACGTCCGGCAGCACGCCGATCAGTGGCCTAGCCGTATCGGCCAGCGTGACGGCCAGCGCCACCGACGCGGCAGGCAACACTGCAACAGCTATAGCGCTCAACGCCCCAACCGTCAATGCACTGGCAACGAACGATACAACACCGACTCTCACCGGCCGCTGGACCGAAGTCAGCGGTGACTTATTGACCGTAACCGTCAATGGCGTGACCTACACCGCTGGCGACGGCATGCTCTCAATCACGGCGACTTCGTGGACACTTACAGTGCCCGCCGTCAATACATTGACTATCGGACTGACCTACGAAGTAACCGCCACGGTGACACGTGGCGTGGCGTCGACGTCCGACAGCAGTACGAGCGAGCTTCAGATCACCAGCACACCAATAGTGAACGTTGACATCGACGGTAGTGCCACCGCCGGCACGAGCGACACGACACCGACTTTAACGGGCACCTCACAAAACGCGGGCGGCTTCGTCATCGTCCGCCTTGACCCAGGCAACGACGGTGACTTGTCCGACGCGGCGACTTACTCGGTAACACCCGACGCTGGCGGC
>JAOTTZ010000150.1 GCA_029864165.1 Burkholderiaceae bacterium | reverse complement strand
AGCGCTACGTCACGCCTGAGTTGAAGGCCTTCGAAGACAAGGCGTTGTCCGCGCAGGAACGTGCACTCGCGCGCGAGAAGCTGCTTTACGAGCAGGTGCTAGACGCATTGCAAACCCACATCGACGCGTTGTCCGGCGTTGCGCGTGCACTGGCTAGCATAGATGCCTTGGCGGCACTTTCCGAGCGCGCTGCGACGCTGAACTGGTGCCGCCCCGAGTTTGTGAGCATGCCCTGCATCGAGATCGAGGCCGGGTGTCATCCTGTCGTAGAGGCGCGTTTACTGGAGACCGGCGGCGGCGCCTTCATTGCCAACGACTGCCGCCTCGACGCAGCCCGGCGCATGCTCATCATCACCGGGCCGAACATGGGCGGCAAATCGACCTTTATGCGCCAGGTGGCGCTGATCGCGCTGTTGGGTTCCATCGGCTCTTACGTGCCCGCAGGCGCTTGCCGCCTGGGCCCGCTGGACGCGATACACACGCGCATAGGCGCCAGCGACGACCTGGCTAACGCGCAATCGACCTTCATGCTGGAGATGCTAGAGGCCGCCAGCATCATCCACAGTGCGACCGACCAGTCGCTCGTGCTGATGGACGAGATCGGGCGCGGCACCTCCACTTTCGACGGCCTGGCGCTGGCCGGCGCCGTCGCCAGCCATCTGCACGATCGCAACCGGGCGCTCACGCTGTTTGCGACCCACTATTTTGAGTTGACCGCGTTTCCGCTCAAGCACGAGCGCGCGGTCAACGTGCACGTGTCGGCGACCGAAGCGCACGGCAAGGGCGGCGGCGACATCGTGTTCTTGCACGAGATTCAGCCCGGTCCTGCCAGCCGCAGCTACGGCGTGCAGGTGGCGCAACTGGCCGGTATGCCGGACGCGTTGGTGCGACAGGCGCGCCGTACCTTGGAGGCGCTGGAGACCCAATCGCAGCTCGAGAGCGCGCAGGTGGATCTCTTTGCACCTGTGTCTATTGCGCCTGCGCCGATGGTGTCGGAGCTCGACCAGATGCTAGCCAGCATCGATCCCGACGCATTGAGCCCGCGCGAAGCGCATGAAATGCTCTACCGGCTCAAAGCCTTGCAAGCAAAGCCTATTTGAGGATAGTCCCGCCGACACACCTACTTGATTGTTACGGCAATATGCCGTAAAGTAGCGGAATCGGAGGAGTTTGTCATGGCGACAGAACAAACCGCACGTCTTGAGGCTCGACTACCTGCAAGCGTGTACGCTACGCTCAAGCAAGCCGCACGGCTGAAAGGCCGCACCGTCAGCGATTTTGTGGTGAGCGCGGCGCACGAAGCCGCACGGCTGGCGATTGAAGAAGAAGGGCTCACTCGGCTCACGGCAGAAGATCAACTGCAATTTGCCAAGGCACTCGTCAATCCAAGGCGGCCCGGTAAGACGCTCAAGCAGGCAATGCGTCGGCACCTCGAACACGTCGAGGTGCGGTGACGCGTTTTTACTCAGAGCTCCTAGGCCAACATGATCGTTCCGCTTTCACAAGCGGTAACGACCGCATCGACGCCTACTTTAGGCAAGGGGTCACCCAGGACATCAAGCGCAGGTATGCCGCTTGCTATGTGCTGATCGACACAACGAGCGCTAAGCTTGCCGGGTTGTACACGCTGTCCTCGCACACGATACTGTTGACCGAGTTGCCGCGGGATATGCTGCGCAAGCTGCCGCGCTATCCGACCGTACCCGCGGTGCTGATCGGCTGGCTAGGCCGCGACGTCAACTTTCGAGGGCAAAAAGTAGGCCCCTTGCTTTTGGCAGATGCTATTCATCGCTTGGCACATGCCCCAGTGGGCGTACACGCTATCTGTGCCGACGCAATCAACGAAGACGCGGCTGCCTTTTACCAGGCGCATCAGTTTTCGCCCTTGGTCAGCCGACCCCGCAGCTTTTTCTTGCCGATGAAGACGGCCTTGGCACTGTTCGAGTCGATTGGTGTGTGATTGACGCCGGCGCCAGATGATCAAACCAGCGAGGCCTGCACCGAGAAGTAAGGAAGTTGTGGGTTCGGGTACGGGGGGTAATGGCGTTGTGCCGGTGTAGAAGTGCCCGTAATACTCGTTGTCGTCAGTGCCGACCGTTTCACGGATTTCGGGTTTTGTGAACGCCTGATCGGACCAAACGCCAATGAACGCTGCCACATCGTCGGGGGCGTTGAACGTAAACGAGTCGAGGGTGTTCGCTGCGTTTCGTAGCGTCACCGAGTAGGTTGAATCGACACAGGTGGTATTGCAGCCGTGTCTATCGGTTGTTGAGGGTTCGACAAAATCGAATCCGGCTGAATACACTGGGGTGGCAAAAGTGGTGTCGATGCCATCATTATTGTTTCCGCCAATATTGCCCGCCCCGTCACTTATCTACGATCTCGTTACCTTGCAGGATTACTGTCGCATCGCCCATACCCCAACGCGGCGCAACAAAAGTGACTGATCCAACTGTGAGTGTTGTCGTAAAACCGATTGCGACGCTCGGCAACGGCCCTGTTGCATCGTTTGCTCCGGTCATCGCAAGAAAGGTTGCTCTGTCACTGAAGGTAGCGATCGTCGCATGAGCTGTTTGCAGTGCGACGAGACATGTAAAACCCACTGCGCTAAAAAGTCGGCTGATTTTCATGAAGGGCTCCTGCTTCTGTTGTCGTTGAATGTTTTGAGGCCGCCCTGCCGATACGCCGATAGCATCCGCGCAAAACGAGGCTGCATTCTCGACCCCCCCTCCTGTTCGTCAACTCACTGAATCGGGGGGTGAGCCCTTGCAGCGGCACAAGAAAGAGATCGCATTTCGTCGCGCATCCATCAGGTAGCAGCCATCAGCGTGCAGTCGCAGCGGTCTGCATTGCGTTTTCGTCGAGAAGAGACTATATTCGGTCTTTATTCAATCCGAATGAGCTTGCCATGCGCTACTCTACCCAAGTCAAACCGATCAGCTATTTGAAGGCGAACGCCGCCGAGGTGTTGCTGCAGCTTGCCGAGCAGCGCGAGCCGCTGGTCATCACCCAGAACGGAGAAGCCAAGGCCGTGCTTCAGGATGTGGCTTCGTACGAGCAAACGCAGGAAACATTGGCTTTGCTGAAAATCCTTGCGCTGGGTAGCCAGGAGATCGAAGCCGGCAAGGCCACGCCCGTTACCGACGTGGCGGCACGGTTGCGCGCGAAACGGCGCGTCGAGTAATGTCCGAGGAACGATACGAGGTGCTACTCACCGAGGGCGCCGAACAAGACTTGGAGTCGATCTATGACTACCTGGCGCAGAGCGACTCGATTGCCAAGGCCGACCATGTGCTGGACCGGCTATTGGAGGTTGCGAAGAGCCTGGCGACTTTTCCCGAGCGCGGGTCCTACCCCACAGAGTTGATTGCGCTGGGCATCCGCGACTACCGGCAGACATCGTTCAAGCCCTACCGCGTCATTTACCGGGTGCTCGCAAAGAAAGTCTATATCGTCCTTATTGCCGATGGCCGCCGGGATATGCAGTCCTTGCTGGCTCGTCGGTTGCTCGCCTCTACTTAGCGGACGCTACTCCACGCTGAGGCGACCCATATAATCAATTACGCTTTCTCGCAACACGGCGGTAGTTGAGCGAACAGCGCCACAAGCAATGACCAAATTTGTCTTTGTCACCGGAGGTGTGGTGTCCTCGCTGGGCAAGGGCATAGCGTCCGCGTCGCTGGCCGCGATTTTGGAGTCGCGCGGCCTCAAGGTCACCCTCATCAAGCTGGACCCCTATATCAACGTCGATCCGGGAACGATGTCGCCGTTTCAGCATGGCGAGGTGTTCGTGACCGACGACGGCGCCGAAACCGACCTCGACCTCGGCCACTACGAGCGCTATATCACCACGCGCATGAAGCGCAGCAACAACTTCACTACCGGGCAAATCTACGAAAGTGTGATCCGCAAGGAACGCCGCGGCGAATACCTCGGCAAGACGGTGCAGGTGATCCCGCATGTCACCAATGAAATACAAGAGTTCATCCGCCGCGGCGCCGGTGTCGGCACGCCGCAAGAGATGGAAGTAGCGATTGTCGAGATTGGCGGCACCGTGGGCGACATCGAGTCGCTGCCCTTCCTGGAGGCCGTGCGCCAAATGAGCCTGCTGATGGGCCCCACCCACACGGCTTTTGTGCACCTGACGCTGGTGCCTTGGAATGCCGCTTCGGGAGAGTTGAAGACCAAGCCCACGCAACACAGCGCGCAAAAGCTGCGCGAGATCGGCATCATGCCAGACGCCTTGCTGTGCCGTGCGGACCGGCCAATTCCCGACGACGAGCGCGCGAAGATTTCGCTGTTCGCCAATGTGCCCGAGTTCGGCGTCATATCGGTGTGGGACGTAGACACCATCTACAAGGTACCGCGCATGCTGCACTCGCAGGGCTTGGACGAGTTGATCTGCGCCAAGCTGCACCTGCACACCAAACCGGCCAATTTGGTGCGCTGGGACAGGCTGGTCGACGAAGTCGAACACCCGCAGCACGAAGTGACCATCGCCATGTGTGGCAAGTACACCGAGCTCAGCGATTCGTACAAGTCGCTCAACGAGGCCCTGCGCCACGCCGGCGTCCACAATCATGCGCATGTCCGTGTCGAGTATTTCGACTCGGACCAACTTAGCGCTCCCAACGTTGCCCAATTGGAGCGCTTTGACGCGATTTTGGTGCCCGGTGGCTTTGGCTTACGGGGCGTCGAGGGCAAGATACTGGCTGCGCAGTTTGCGCGCGAGCACAAGCAGCCTTATCTGGGCATCTGCTTGGGCATGCAAGTGGCGACCATAGAGTTTGCGCGCCACAAAACGGGGTTGACCAACGCCCATAGCACTGAGTTCGAGCCCGCGACGCCGCAGCCGGTGATTGCGCTGATAGAAGAATGGCAGAACGTCGACGGCACGATAGAAAAACGCGACGAGCAATCGGACCTGGGCGGTACTATGCGCCTAGGCGCGCAAAGCTCGGACGTCAAACCTGGCACTCTGGCGCATGAGATATACGGCGACGTGGTGACCGAACGCCACCGCCATCGCTACGAAGTCAATGTCAACTACCTCGACCTGCTGACCGATGCAGGGTTGGTGGTATCGGCGCAGACGCAGCGCGAGCAGTTGACAGAAATTGTCGAGTTGCCGCGCAGCGTGCACCCCTGGTACATGGGGGTGCAGTTCCACCCCGAGTTCAAGTCAACGCCCTGGACCGGACACCCGCTGTTCATCTCTTTCATCCAGGCTGCACTCAGGCATCAGGCCGAGCGCAGCGAAAAGCGTAGCGAGAAGGTGGCGGCGTGACGCGTGATCGCGACTCGTCGGCATGAGACTGTGCGGCTTCGATGTCGGCATCGAGCACCCCTTCTTCCTCATCGCGGGACCGTGCGTAGTCGAATCTGAGCAACTACAAATCGACGTTGCCGGCGC
>JAOTTZ010000148.1 GCA_029864165.1 Burkholderiaceae bacterium | reverse complement strand
TCGCCACCAAAGCACCAGCGGCCTTTGCATCAGCGTCTGAACCACCGGTCTCGTAAATTTCCTTGATGTCGTGCGTACCGATCAGCACTGTCACGAGATCCTTGGTCGAGAATCCGCTAGCGACAAGAAATTCGTCGATCTGCGTCACCAAACCGGCCGCCTTGGCCTTATCCTTGGCCCAAATACGCTTCTCCGTCGGGAGTACCGCTCCAACGCACTCCTGAAAAAACAGCCCATAGCCATTGGCAAGTACCTGTGGCCAGATCCGGTTGCTTTTGCAGGCAGCCGCAGCAGCACCGGCGGGGTCCGAATTCGCAGGGTCGGGAACCGCATTGACGGTGTATTTTCGGCGGCTGCTGTCGATAACGCTGGCCTCGTCGCCGAACGCCAGCACGCGCGTGGGCTGAAACTGATCAACTTGCTCCCCACCGCCGCAAGCCGACAGCGCCAACACCAAGAAGGCCAAGCACGTTGTATGCGCCCTAGTCACCGTGAACTTCATTCAATCTCCAAAACAGGTAAGTCCCAATCGGCAGAGCAAACTAGGCAGTAGCGGCACGTCGCAAGCGGTCGCGCACACCCTCCCACGCAGGCGTATCGGGCGGTTCTTCCACCAATATGAGCTGAACACCATCGTCGTCAAACTCGTGCAGCACCGAAAACAACTCGCGCGCCGTCAGGTCCGCCTGCATGGGCATGACCTTGTACAGCCGCGGCCATGTTGCGCTAGGCCGCAGTTCAGCGTGCACTGTATGGGAATATACCGCCACCCTGCCCGAGGCCGAATCCAAGCTTTGCAGCGCGGCGCGCAAAGCGGGTGCTGCGAGCAACTGCAACCGCGCGCGTGGCGCGTAGTGGGTCTCCAAGCTGCCCGGCGCGCGTGGCGCGGCAGCATCACGCGCCAACAGGCGTTGGCCCGCAACAGATTCGATTTGCCCGCGCGTCAATACACCCGGCCGCAACAATACCGGTTGACCACGCGAACAATCGACGATGGCAGACTCGATGCCTACTTCGCTGTCACCACCGTCGAGCACCAGCAAATCGTCACCGAACTCGGCCACGACATGGGCAGCACGCGTCGGGCTGACGCGACCGAAGCGGTTGGCGCTCGGCGCTGCCACGCCTGGCACGCCTAAGCGCGCAGCCGCAGCCAGCAGCGCATGCGCCACCGGATGCGACGGGCAGCGCAAGCCGATACTGGCTTGCCCGCCTGCTGCGGCCTCAGCCATGCGTGAGGCTCGCGGCACGATCACCGTCAACGGCCCCGGCCACAACGCTGAGGTCAACCGTTGCGCCACCGCAGGCAGCTCGCTGGCAAACACTGCCGCTTGCGCAACGCCCTGGACATGCACGATCAAGGGGTGGTCGGCCGGCCGCCCTTTGGCGGCAAAGATCTTGGCGACTGCAACGTTGTCATCGGCTCGAGCGCCCAAACCATAAACAGTCTCGGTCGGGAAGCCCACCAAGCCACCACCAGCCAACACAGCCGCCGCATGCTCTACCGCGACGGCATCGCGACCATCGAACAACATGGCGGTCAAAAGGCCGCTATGCCGAGCAACGCTGCGGCTTTCTGCGCCGTCGCGAAGGCGGTGGTGGTGTCGGGCCCCGTGACGGTCAGGTGCCCCATCTTGCGGCCCATACGCGGCTCGAGCTTGCCGTACAAGTGCAGGTGCATTCCCGGTAGCGCTAACAAGCGGCCCCATGGCGGCTCAGTCGCTTGTTGTCCGCGTGCAAGCCACAAATCGCCTAGCAAATTGAGCATGAGCGCGGCCGAATGCTGCCGCGGCATCACCAGCGCAGCGCCGGTGAGCGCACGCACTTGCAAATCGAACTGCGATAAGTCGCAGGCGTCTATGCTGTAGTGCCCCGAGTTGTGAGGGCGCGGCGCCATTTCGTTGGCGATCAAGCTGCCGTCTTGCAGGACAAAGAACTCGACACACAGCACGCCGACGTAGTTGAAACTCTCGGCAATGTGTTCAGCCGCCTGCACGGCTTGGCGCCGCAGCGCCGCCGATAAGTCCGGGGCGGGCACTTGCGTCACCGCCAGGATGCCAGCGCGATGCAAGTTTTGCTGCACGGGCAGATGCACCAGCTGCCCAGCGGCGCTGCGCGCGACGATCACGCTGATTTCTCGCGCCAGCGGCAGCCGTTTCTCAAGTACGCAAGCAGCCCGCCCTAGCGATTCCCACGCGGTTGACAAGTCGGCATGGCTCTCTACCGGCACCTGCCCCTTGCCGTCGTAGCCTAGCCGCGCGGTCTTCAAGATCGCAGGCAACAATCTGCTGTCTATTACCTGCTCGTCTGACGCTATCACTGCATGCGGGGCACATGGTACGCCGCAGCGAGCGAAATGCGCCTTCTCCAGCGCGCGGTCCTGGCATACGGCCACGTTTTCCGCCGCCGGGGCGACATAGCAGTGCGCAGCGAGAAACCGCAGCGCAGCAGCGGGCACATTCTCGAATTCGGTGGTAACGGCCGCGCAGCGCTGTGTCAGTTGCGTCAGTCCCTGCTCGTCCAAATAGTCCGCCTGCACGTGATAGTGCGCCACGCGGCCGGCGGGGCTGTCGCAATCGGGATCGAGCACCGCCGTGACGTAGCCCATGCGCTGCGCCGCGTGCACGAACATGCGGCCGAGCTGGCCGCCGCCCACGACGCCCAGCGTCGCGCCCGGCGTGACCATCGCGGTCATGCCAACGCCTTTGTTAACACTGCGAATACCGGCACGAACGGAGCGGGCGGACCGCAGCGTTAGTCGAGCTTGGCCGACCGTGCAGCCTCAGTCTGGCGAACACGAAATGCATCCAGCCGGGCACGCAGCTTTGCGTCTTCGCCAGCGAGCATCGCCACCGCGAACAGGGCAGCGTTGGCCGCGCCCGCCGCACCGATGGCAAAGGTCGCAACGGGAATGCCCCTGGGCATCTGCACGATCGAATGCAACGAATCTACGCCGTGCAAGTGACGGCTGGCCACCGGCACGCCCAGAACGGGCACGCTCGTCTTGGCGGCCAGCATGCCCGGCAGGTGCGCCGCGCCGCCCGCCCCGGCGATGATGGCCTTCAAGCCTCTGGCACGCGCGCTTTCGGCGTAGGCGAACATGTCGTCTGGCATACGGTGGGCCGAGACCACACGCACTTCGTGCGCAACGGCAAACTCGGCGAGAATCTCGGTGGTGTTGCGCAGAGTCTCCCAGTCGCTGCTGGAGCCCATCACGACACCCACCAACGGCAGGGACTGATTCAAAACACACCCCAAGTGCTGACGAGACTTGAATTGTAGGCGGCGTGCCGACATCTAAGCGCTCTGAGACAGCCCCCCCCTATCCAATAGGACAACTCCAAGGCCATGATCGACATATCCATTCAAAACTTCGAAGCCGAGCTTATTCAAGGCTCGGCCAAGCTGCCCATATTGCTCGACATTTGGGCGCCCTGGTGCGGGCCCTGCAAGACCCTGGGCCCTGAACTTGAGAAACTTGAGATCGCTTACGCTGGGCGCTTCAAGCTGGCCAAGCTCAACGCTGACGAGCAAGGCGAGATTGCCGGCCAGTTGAGCCAAATGTTCGGCGTTCGCAGCATTCCGTTTTGCGTCATGTTCAAAGACGGTCAACCGGTCGACGGCTTCGTCGGCGCGGTACCAGAGGCGCAGATACGTGAGTTTCTGGACCGCCATGTACCGAGTGCCGAAGAAGCTGCTGCCGAAGCTGAAGTTGAAGAAGCGCAGGAACTATTGGCCGAAGGAGACGCCGCCGCCGCGTTGGAAAAGTTGCGAGAAGCGGTGGCCATAGCCCCCGGCAACGACGCGGCACGCTATGACTACTTGCGTGCGTTGTTGAGTGCCGGGCACGTTGCCGAAGCAAGGCGCGCGTTTGATCCGGTCGCCGACAAGGTCACACTGGACCCCCGATTAGCGGCAGCCGGCCATTGGTTGTCTGCTTGCGATGCAGCGACTTCAGCACGAAGCGCCGAAGCGTTGGCCGCTGCAATCTCAGCCGATAGGCGCGACTTTGCGGCTCGCTTTGAGCTGGCGCAAACCCACTTCGCGGCGCAGCGCTGGACCGCTGCCATGGACGAATTGTTGGAGATTGTGATGCGCGACAAAGCGTGGAACGACGAAGCTGCGCGCAAGACCTACGTGGCGATCCTTGAACTGATGTCCCGGTCGACCAAGCCCAAAGCCGAAGCCAGCGTAGTAAAAGCCACATTGGAAGTCGCGGGCAAAGTCATCAACACCGCATCCGACCCAGTCGTAGACCAGTACCGGCGCAAACTGAGTATGGCGTTGTTTTGAGAGTCGGCCCGGCTCGACGACCCGACAATACTAACTGCGCGCGCGCCCGCCCGCCGACACCCTTTTCATGGGCTGTTCTTTTCGAGAGACCGGTTTAATGTCTCAACTAGATCCAATTGGCGTTGTGAATGCACGCGCCAGTCGTCTCGACCCAGCCTCCTGTGATCATCTGCAGTATCCGAATCGCCAAGCGTCGCATATACCTGGGCCAGGCGACTGTGAGTCATTGCGCGGTCATCGATCTGGGTTTCAGCGTTAATGCTCTCTAATGCGACGAGTGCTGATTTCCGAGCGCCTGCCGTATCTCCAGTTTTAATGCGACACCACGCCACGTCTGCGAAGATACTGCACATCATTCGCGAAAGCCCGTCAGTCACTGACATGGGTATGTACTCGTCAAAAACTAGAAGCGCTTCTTTATAGCGACCGCACAAAACCAAGACCTGTCCGCGCAAGATCGGGACCAGGGAGCTCAGCGATGCGGTACCCACTAGGCAGTCGAAATGATTCACGGAATCCGCCCCAGCTTGCGCTTGACGGACACTTTCTTGATCCAGAACGCCGCAGACTGATAGTCTACGAGCGGCCGCGGCTCGCATCCAAGCCATGTTATGCATCAAGGCGCTCAACATCGCTTCATCCCCCTCGGATGTTGCGTGCTGACGTGCCCGCGCGTACCAGGGGAGCGATAGGTCCAGCCGTTCGGCCCAGTGATACGCCTGCGCCGCGACCAAGCAGGCCCTCGAGCGGGCCGAATGGTGGTCCGGTGCCGCCCTTTGAAGCGCAAGAACGACGTTACGGGTCATGCGGTCCAAGTCCATGTGTGCGAAATCCATTTGTGCGAGCCATGCGGCCCCAAGCGCCTCAAGTTCGCAAACCTGTGCGGCCGTACTAAGGGCTAAGGCGCGAAGCATCTTGTCGCGAGCAAGCCCCCCTAAGTTGCTGAAGTACATGACCAATCCTTCCGCCACACTCACCCAGGCGCTCACAACTACGCTCGGATTCTGATCAAAGCGAGCGTGCAGTGCAGCCAATTCGGCACGGGCTAGATCGAGGTGTCCCTGGCGCGCCAGGAGCGAAGCTCGCTCGGCACGCAAACATGCGTCTTCTAGCGGATCGCTAGCCCTGG
>JAOTTZ010000004.1 GCA_029864165.1 Burkholderiaceae bacterium | reverse complement strand
CGTATCGAGCCACGAATGCGAAAACGACGACCCAAACCCTATCCTTGGCTGAAGATCCCACGGGCCAAGGCGCGCCGAAAGATACAACTACATGGTCATGCTTAGCGGCTTAAGTAAGTGCCATTCGCACTAAGGCCTGTTAACACTACTGCTCGATCACGTCGGCCCCGGCAGGCACCACAAAGCGAAAGCGATCCGCAGGCAGCGGGACGTTGATCGCCATCTCGCCCAATCGAAGCAGAGATTTCTGGCCGAAACCGTCACTGATCTCAATCTCGACCGGCTTGCTGCCGCGAAATCCCACCCGCACCGACTGAAAAACAGCGTCTTGAGCACGCGGCAGCGCCTCGACCCAGGCCAAGCCATCGTGGTCTGGCATGGCTCTGAGCTCGAAATCCTGTTCGATCGCACCACCGGCGAGCAGTGCTGCCGGCGTAGCACCAAGCGCTTGCGTCAGCTGGCGGCTACTCGCCTGGTTCAGATCGGCGTCGTAGATCCAGACCTTTTGCCCGTCGGCCAAGATGAGCTGGTCGAAAGGCTTGGTGTAGGCGAAGCGAAAACGGTTCGGGCGCGCGAACTCGAAACTACCGCTCGACGTTTTCGTTCTCTTGCCGTCGGGCGACGTGACGGTCTGTGTGAAGCTTGCCTGGCCCGTCTGGGCGTCACGCACGAAAGCTTTCAATGCGTCGACCGCATCGGCACGCGCAATACCGGTAAAGAGTATCAGCGCATAAAGCCCAATCCACTTCATGCGTCACGCGAGGCCACGATCAGCTCTCGATTGCCGTTGCTGGACATGGCAGATACAAGGCCCGACTTTTCCATTTGCTCCAGCAATCGGGCGGCGCGGTTATAGCCGATGCGCAGGTGCCGCTGTACCAACGAGATCGAAGCGCGACGGTGTTGCAGCACGATGGCCACAGCTTGGTCGTACATCGGATCGGATTCACCACTGCCGGCATCGGTATCCACTTCGCCGGACATACCGCCTTCTTCGTAGGAAACATCGCCCTCGAGGATGCCAGCAATGTAGTTGGGCGACCCTTGCGTCTTGAGGTGCTGCACCACGCGGTGTACTTCGTCATCACTCACGAAGGCACCGTGTATACGCACCGGCAAACCTCCGCCAGGCGCGAGGTAGAGCATGTCGCCCTGCCCCAGCAGCGCCTCGGCGCCCATCTGGTCGAGTATGGTGCGGCTGTCTATTTTGCTGCTGACCTGAAAACTCAAGCGTGTCGGAATGTTGGCCTTGATCAGCCCTGTGATCACGTCGACGCTCGGTCGCTGTGTGGCCAGAACAAGATGAATACCCGCGGCGCGCGCTTTTTGCGCCAGACGCGCAATCAACTCCTCGAGTTTCTTGCCGACTACCATCATCAAGTCGGCGAGTTCGTCGATCACAACCACGATGTAGGGCAAACGCTCCAGCGGCTCAGGCGCCTCCGGAGTAAGGCTAAACGGATTGCCGAGCGTCTCCTCACGCTCAGCCGCCTCGGCAATTTTTCGGTTGTAGCCAGCCAAGTTGCGCACCCCCAGCTTGCTCATCAGCTTGTATCGCCGCTCCATCTCGCCTACACCCCAACGGAGCGCGTTAGCGGCCTGCTTCATGTCGGTAACCACCGGTGCCAGCAGATGGGGTATGCCCTCGTAGACGCTCATCTCCAACATCTTGGGGTCGATCAGGATCAACCGCACGTCGCGTGCTTCGGCTTTGTAGAGCAGGGACAAAATCATCGCGTTGATCCCCACCGACTTGCCCGCGCCCGTGGTCCCTGCCACCAGGCAATGCGGCATCTTGGCCAAGTCGACAACGACAGGCAAGCCAACAATGTCCTTGCCCAATCCAATAGTGAGGGGCGAAGCCGCGTCGTTGTAGGCCTGCGAACCGAGAATCTCCGACAGGCGAATGACTTGCCGCCTTGCATTGGGCAACTCGAGCGCCATGGTTGTCTTACCAGGTATGGTTTCCACCACGCGGATGCTCACCAAACTCAAAGACCGCGCCAGGTCTTTGGCCAAACCCATCACTTGCGCGCCCTTGACGCCGGTGGCGGGCTCGATTTCGTAGCGTGTGATCACCGGCCCCGGCGACGCGGCAACCACGCGCACCTCGACACCGAAGTCTTTAAGCTTCTTCTCTATCAACCGCGACGTCATCTCCAAAGTGTCGGGCGTAACGCTTTCGCCACGGCCCTGTGCCGCATCGAGCAAGTCAACCTGTGGCAGCTTGGTGTCGGCGAGTTCGCTGAACAGGGGTCGCTGTCGCTCCTTGACTACGCGGGACGACATCGGCACCGCCGTAATCACCGGCTCGATCACAATCGGCAAGTCTTCATCGTGCATGCGCTGCTGGGCAGCAGCAGTCTGCTCACGCTCGCGCAATGCCTGTTCACCCAGGCGCAAATCTTCGGCCTGCTCGATGCGGCCGACGTATCTTTCACGCAAGTTCTCGATGTATGCACCGATCTGCTCAGCCACCGCGAGCCAAGAGAAGCGAAAAGCAAGCGCCAACCCGGCAACGAGCGCCGAGATCCATAACACCCCAGAACCAACAAACCCCAACAGTTTGACGCTCAGCGACCCCATCGTGTACCCGAGCACACCGCCCGCGTAGCCGGGCAAGCGCGGCTCCCACTGATAAAGCCTGGTCCACTCCAACGCACAACTCGCGCTGAAGAGAAACAACACGCCCAGCCAAAAAGGCAACCCAGCGATCGAACGCGCTACGGCAGGCGTCGACGGAAGCTCCAAACGCAACGACTGCGCCAGTACGCCGAGCCAAACGCGCAACGCCACCACAATACCCCACCAAGCTGAGTAGCCGAAGGTAAAGAACGCCAGATCGGAAAACCACGCTCCGATCACGCCGGCCTTGTTGTGTGTTTCGAGTGAGCTGCCAGAGGTTGAGAAAGCGGCGTCAACCCCGCTGTGCGTGATCATCGCTAGCGCCGCCAGCACCCACAAGGCGCCCCCCATCATGACCCATAGCTGGGTACGCCATGCTGGTCCTCGCTCCGGTGCGACCACTGCCTGGGTGCGTCCAGACTTGCGAATGTAGGTGGCTTCACTGGCCAATGTCTGCGCCCTGCCCCCAAGCGATCCGAGTGGAAAAGTCATCTGTAAGATCGAGCGTCACCAACACTCAACAGCTAGATTAATCGTTGCAAAGGCGCTGTTTGATGACGACAAAGCCGTTTTCCTGCGTCTCGATCATGCCGCGCTCTTCGAGATCTTTCATCACGCGGCTGACCATCTCGCGCGATGCGCCCACGACCTTGGCCAAATCTTGCCGCGATACCTTGCTTTGGATGATCTTGACGCCATCCTCGTCCACAGACATGTCGAGCAAGCTGCGGGCAACACGCCCATAAACATCGAGCAGCGCCAACGATTCGATCTGGCGGTCAGCGCCGCGCAGGCGCTTGACCAGCCCGTGCATGATGGCGTAAGACAAGTTTGAAATATCAGGCATGCAGCGCAAAAACTCCGCGCGGCCCAGCACCAGCATATCGGTCTGTAGCTCCGCACGCACAGTGGCTGAATGGGGCTCGCTGTCGATCAAGCTCATCTCACCGACGTAGTCACCAGGCGCCATCACGGCCAGAATCACTTCGCGTCCACGCGTGTCGGCGGTCAGCACCCGCGCGCGGCCGGTCAGCAAAATGAACAACGCGTTGGACTTCTTGCCCTGCTCGACAACAAGCTCACCACGCCGAAAACGGCGCTTGACGACGTTGTTGGCAATGCTTTGCGCCTGATCGTCGGTCAGCATTGAAAACAACGGCACGCGACGGATCAGGTCAAAGCTCGATAACATGGTCATCGGTGTGTCCTCCAAGACGTGGGATCGATGCGACGCAACAGGGTCACGCTTCTTACAATGCGGCTATTGTGCCCATAGTAGGGCTTGCTGTCACGGGCAAGTAGCCCCATGTCGTACTGTGGAGACTGTGCTTCACCCATTGCACGCCCGGACAAGGTCACATCATGAACACCACCCTGCACTCGCGGCTCCTAGTCCTGGGCTCGGGCCCGGCTGGCTACACCGCTGCCATTTATGCTGCGCGCGCCAACTTGAAACCGGTGCTGATCACCGGCATCGCCCAGGGCGGGCAGTTGATGACCACCACGGACGTAGACAACTGGCCCGCCGACGTTGCGGGCGTGCAAGGCCCGGACTTGATGCAGCGCTTTCAGCAACACGCGGAGCGCTTCGACACCAAAGTCGTCTTCGACCATATACATCAAGTCGAGCTGTCCAAACGCCCTTTTTGGTTGAAGGGTGACTCCGGCGTCTATACGTGCGACGCATTGGTGATTGCCACGGGCGCAAGTGCCAAGTACATCGGTCTACCGTCGGAACAGGCGTTCATGGGCCGCGGTGTCAGTGGCTGCGCCACATGTGATGGATTTTTCTATCGTGAGCAAGAGGTGTGCGTGGTCGGCGGCGGCAACACCGCAGTGGAAGAGGCACTCTACCTGTCCAACATCGCCAGCAAAGTGCACTTGGTGCACCGGCGCGAAAAATTTCGCGCAGAGGCAATATTGGTCGACAAGCTGCACGCCAAGGTAGCCGCCGGCAAAGTGGAGCTGCACCTGTGGCGAACGCTGGCGGAGGTGTTGGGGAACGACTCGGGCGTCTCCGGCGTGCGGCTTGAAAGTGTGAAGAGCGACTCCAGCGTAGAGATCAAGCTTCAAGGCTGCTTTATCGCCATAGGCCACCAGCCCAACACCGATATTTTCAAGGGCCAGTTGGAAATGAAAGACGGCTATATCCTCACCCAAAGCGGATTGGACGGCCTGGCCACAATGACCAGCGTGCCCGGCGTTTTCGCCGCCGGCGATGTGCAGGACCACGTTTACAGACAAGCCGTCACCAGCGCCGGTACCGGCTGCATGGCCGCGCTCGACGCGCAGCGCCACCTAGAGAACCAATGAACCGCAGCCGTATTGTTCAGCGGACAAGCCAGCACAGATTCTTCGATACAATCGATAGTAGTTAATCGTATAGGGGAGTAGCGTCATGGCACGCGTTTGTCAGGTAACAGGTAAGCGACCAATGGCGGGCAACAATGTTTCCCACGCCATCAACAAGACCAGGCGTCGTTTTCTGCCCAATTTGCACTACCGTCGCCTTTGGCTGGAGTCCGAGAACCGATGGATACGCCTGCGCATCACCAACGCTGCGCTGCGTCTGATTGAAAAGGTAGGCATCGAGCAAGTTGTCGCCGATTTGCGCGCGCGTGGAAGAATCTAAGGGGCAATGTAATGGCTAAAGGCGGACGCGAGAAAGTCAAGCTCGAATCTTCTGCGGGTACGGGGCATTTCTACACCACTGATAAGAACAAAAAAACCACGCCCGACAAGCTCGAGATGATGAAATTCGATCCCAAGGCGCGTAAACACGTGATGTACAAAGAGACCAAACTGCGCTGATTGCGGCACGACCAGCTGCACACCGCCCGCTTGGCTCACACCGGCGGGCTTTTTGTTGGCCGCCCTTGTTCGGCGTCACGTGTACTTCGTAAACATCGGCAGAGCAAACCATGTCTAAGCCAGTAGAAACTATCACCCTCGGTGGCGGGTGCTTCTGGTGTCTAGAAGCGGTATACGGCAGGGTGAGCGGCGTCACAGCCGTCGAGTCCGGATATTGCAATGGACACATGGTCAGCCCCACCTACGAGCAGGTCTGTGCCGGCGACTCGGGCCACGTCGAAGTGGTACGCGTGGGCTTTGATGTCGAGCGCATCTCGCTGCGAGAAGTATTAGAAATATTTTTTGTGATTCACGACCCGACCACGCTCAACAGACAGGCCAACGACGCGGGCACCCAGTACCGCTCTGGCCTCGATTTCGAGACGCAGGAGCACGAGGCGGTAGCACGCGATTTGATCACAGATGGTCTCCAGACGTCGAATCGGCCTAACTCATTATGCATAGCGAAAAGGGGTTGGATGGAGCGCAAAGTTGGGCCAATGTAGGATTGTTAGACGCGACCCCCTGACCGACCGACGCGACCCCCTGACCGACCCCCTGACCCCGTGAAGCTACTAAGTCCGCGGGAAAGGCGGCATCGGATCGCAAGCTACATTTTCGCACCAGCGAAATTCATGCACGTTCGCACCGGCGGCCACACATTCCCCGCGTGCCGATGCGCCAATGGGTGCTGTCGCTGCCGATCCCGCTGCGCCTATTGCTGGCTGTGCAGCCGCAGTTGCTCACGCCGGTGCTGCAGGTCGTGCACCGCGTGCTCACTCGCCACCTGCTCGATCAGGCAGGGCTCAAGCCCGACCAGGCCGACAGCGGTGCAGTCACGCTGATCCAGCGCTTTGGGTCGGCCGCCAACCTGATGAAGCATCCATCTGCACTGCCTGGTGCTCGACGGCGTCTACAGGCGCAGCGACGCTGGGCCGGTCTTCGTCGAGGCGCCCGCGCCCACCGATGAAGCGCTGCAGGCGGTGTTGCACAAGATCATCACCCGGATGATGAAGCTGCTCACCCGGCGCGGCGCCTTGGTCGAAGAGCAGGGCTCGACCTACATGGCCGACAACCAGGCCGATTCAGACGATGCCCGCACGCTCAGGCCGTTGCAGGCCGCGGCCTGCACTTACCGTATCGCCTTTGGCTCGCGCGCCGGCCAGAAGGTGCTGACTGTGCAAGGCGTCATGCCGCGAGACGCGAACTTCGAGCAAGCGCTGTGCGCCAACATGAACGGTTTCAGCCTGCACGCTGCCGTGTGCTGCGGTGCCGACGAGCGCAAGGCGCTGGAGCAACTGTGCCGCTACATCACCCGTCCGGCGCTGGCCAACGAGCGCGTGCAATGCAACGCCGCCGGGCAGAGGTGGTGCTCAAGCTAAAGACGCCCTGGCACGACGGCACTACACACTTGGTGATGACACCACAGGAGTTCATGCAGCGCCTGGCCGCACTGGTGCCGCGCCCGCGCCTGCGCCTGATCCGCTTCCACGGCGTGCTGGCACCTAACGCCAAGCTGCGCGCGCAGGTGGTGCCGCAACGGCCGCACGAGCACGCCGACGCATCGGAACTGGCTTCATGCGAGGCAAACTGTGCGCATCACAGGCCGGTGCGGATGAGCTGGGCGCGGCTGCTCAAGCGGGTCTTCGAGATCGACCTCGAGCACTGCCCAAACTGCGGCGGCGAGCTGAAGATCATCGCCGCCATCCTCGAGGCGCCGGTCATCGAGCGCATCCTCACGCACCTCGGACTGCAGGCCCGCGCACCGCCACGGGCGCCGGCGCGTGGGCAGACGCTGCTCCACGCAGCCTGACTTCGGCTCAAGCACTCCATTCAGGCGGCCCGACGCCCGGGGGCCGCTGGGGCAGGCTGCGTCCGGGACTTCCTGAGACCGGTCAAAGCGGCCTGATCGTGCGGGTTGACCCGTACACAATCCCACTGAAGGCCCCTTGCGACAAGTTTCGCCGCCGCTCAGAGAGCACCGAATGTCGTACCTGGCCCAGGCTCGGGCAGGAAAAGGGCGTTTGAATTTCCTATCCTCCCGGTGAAGCGCATCTCGGTGGAGACCAATCCGAACGATCTGGACGATGAGCGGCTGCCGACGCTGCGAGACGTCGGCGTCAATCGCCTGTCCGTTGCCGTGCAGAGCTTCGATGACAAATTACTGCAGGAAATGCAGCGTTACGAAAAATACGGCGGCGGCGAACAGATCAAACAGAGACTGATGCGAACGCGAGGCGAATTCGAAACGCTGAACGTCGACATGATCTTCAACCTCCCACACCAGACCGAAGCATCACTGATGCATGATTTACACGTCATTACCGCCGAAATCAACGCGGACCAGGGTTCCTTCTACCCGTTGATGAGCAGCGACAGTACCGTGCGGTCAATGCGGAAGGACATGGGCAAAGTCGATTACAGGCGGGAAAAGACGCTTTACAAACTGATCGTCCGGGATATGCTCGATGCCGGTTACCAGCGCTCATCGGCCTGGTGTTTCTCGCGTCACAAAAGCATGATCGACAAGTACATTACCGAGCAGAATGATTACCTGGGTTTGGGAAGCGGCGCCTTCAGTTATTTGGATGGCGGCATTTACTCGAGCACCTTTTCGATCAATCACTACCTGAAGCTTTTCGAAGCCGGGGAAGTCGGCATCGTTCGGCATCGCTCCGTCGACAGCACTGACCAGATGCGTTATTACCTGATGATGCGGATGTTTTCCGGCGCGCTCGACCTGCATGACGCAGAAGCCCGGTTCAGGGGGCAATTTCGCCATTCTTTACGAGCCGAATTGCTCCGGCTTCGCCTGATCGGCGCGATATCCGGTGACGAATTGGAAATCCGCCTGACGGAGCGCGGATTCTATATCTGGGTAATGATGATGCGAGAATTTTTTACCGGCGTTAATAATCTACGCGAGGAGATGCGCCTCAATATCTCCAGTGAATTAGAATTGTTGGCGCCGGAAGCCCTGAAAAAAGACATAGTAAATTAACTGAGCCAGAGCAAAAAACAGCGTCGCATTTCAGCAATACGGCGGGCGTACGAGCAGGATCCGCAGATTGTCATTAGGGTGTGGTCTGCAGGGAACCGGAAGGCGCGAAAGAGATTCTTAAACGCATCAATGCGGAAAGAACCAGCGGCCATGCCTCAGCCTTTGGATATTTCTCCAAGGGCGCGCAGCACATCACGTCGGCTGACCTGGCCGATCAGGCGATTGCCGTCGACAACGGGAAAGCGGCGGAAGTTCGAATCTATGAATACCTGTGCAAGATCGACGATGCTCATATCAGCGTCAACCGTCTGCACATCAGCCGTCATGAAATCGGACACTGGACCACCCCAGTGTCCGTGATATCCGGCGTCCAGCGCGACTTTCATGCAGTCTAGCTCGGACAACATACCAACCAGGTTACCAGCGCTGTCCACGACCGGCGCACCGGCGATGCGATTGCTGACGAGTGCGTGCACGGCGTCCAACACGTCGCTGTCCGGCGTAAACGTGATCAGCGCTTTCGCCATGTAGTCTTTAACAAGAATGGAGCGTAACGCCACGTCAGTTCTCCTCGGTCTCGCGCTTGCTGCAATTGCCGCTGCACAGTTCGCAGCCGCCACCATTGAGACCACCGCAACTACCCTTAATCGCGCGGCGACCGTTCAACACGCCGACACTCATGCCCACAATGACCAGCAGGATAAGCAGAAAGCTGGCGAGAAACGTTATTAGTATCGTTGTCATCGGAGTTGCAAGCGGTCGAAGATCGTTGTGGTCAGTTCACTAATGCCCGCATCGTCGTGAATGAGAAACAGCGCGGCAACGCCCAGGTTCTCGGCAAGGCGCGGTCCCTCTTCCGGACCGAGTACCAGCAGTGCCGTGGCCATCGCGTCCGCGAATGCGGCAGACCGGTTGACGACCGTGACTGCGGACAACGCATGCGTGACCGGGCGCCCGGTGCGGCCGTCAATTGTGTGCGAATAGCGATTCGAATCATGTTCAAAAAAATTACGGTAGTCGCCGGAAGTCGCCACGCCGAAATCGGTCAGGCGCAAGACGGTCTGCGGACGGCGGTCGTAATCGATCGGCTGCTCGATCGCGACGGCCCATTTGCGCCGCTCTACGTTCATCCCACGCGCCCTTAATTCTCCGCCGACTTCCACGAGATAATCCGTGATGCCATTGCGGTCGAGCAGTTCGGCAAGTTCATCAGCCGCGTAGCCTTTGGCCCAGCCGGAGAGATCCAGGTAAATGTCAGGATTATCTTTTCGCACAGCCGGTGTTTCGCAGCGCGTGGCCAAACGATCGAAGCCCACTCGCGACATCGCCGCATCCAGAATCTCTTGCGAGGGCGGCACCGATACGGCCTCGCCAGGTCCGAAGCCCCAAAGATTCACCAGCGGTCCTACCGTGATGTCGAACGCGCCGTTGGTCATGTGGCTGACCGCCAGCGATGCCTCGATTGCATGGCACAGCTCCGCGGATACATCGGCCCACTCGATTGATTCGCTGGCGTTGAACCTGGAGAGTTCCGACTGCTCGCGATAAGTAGACATCACCTGTTCGATCGACTCGAGGCGATCGACAATTTCCGCACCGAGCATTTCCCGCGTTGAATCGTCCAGTGCGTCGATGATCTTGGCGCTGAAGGTCGTACCCATCGTGGGGCCGCGCAGTTCGAATTCCGGCAAACGCGATGTGCGGTCACAGGCGCTCAGCAATCCGATCGCGATAAGTGCGAATGCGAGCGACTTGTAGTGACCCGTTTTCATCGCTTAACCGCCAAAGTCGTCCAACAGGATGTTTTCGCGCGGAACACCGAGGTCCCCAAGCATCTTGATCACCGCCGTATTCATCATGGGCGGTCCGCAAAGGTAGTACTCGCAGTCCTCCGGCGCCTCGTGTTTCGACAAATATTCATTGAACAGAACCGTGTGGATGAAACCGTTCAGGCCCGTCCAGCTATCCTCAGGCTGCGGATCGGACAGTGCGATATGCCAGGTGAAATTGTCGTGGCCATCGGCGAGCGCGTCAAACTCGTCGTCGTAAAACACTTCCTTGAGGCTGCGCGCGCCGTACCAGAACGACATCTTGCGCGAAGAATTCCGCCGTTTGAGTTGATCGAAAATATGCGAGCGCATCGGCGCCATGCCGGCGCCGCCGCCGATGAACACCATTTCGTTGTCTGTTTCCTTGGCGAAAAATTCGCCATAGGGCCCGGAAATCACGACATCGTCGCCTTGCTTCAGATTGAAGATCCAGGACGACATGATGCCCGGCGGCACCGAGGCATCGGCACCCGGAGGCGGCGTCGCGATTCGGACGTTCAGCTTGACGACGCCTTTCTCCAGCGGAAAGCTGGCCATGGAGTATGCGCGCGACTCGGCCTTCTTCACGTGCGACTCATATCGCCACAGCTTGTAGCGATCCCACTCATCGCGAAAGCGCTCGTCGATAGCAAAGTCGCTGAAGCGAAGATCATGTGGCGGACATTCGATCTGTATGTAGCCACCGGCGCGAAACTCCAGTTCCTCGCCTTGGGGCAATGACAGAACAAGTTCCTTGATGAAGCTTGCGACGTTGCGGTTGGAGGTCACTTTGCACTGAATGCGTCGGACGCCGAAGACCTCATCCGGCACCTGTACCTTCATGTCCTGCTTGGCCGTCACCTGGCAGGACAGGCGATAGTGCGCGGCGGCATCACGCTTGCTGATCAGCGATAGCTCCGTCGGCAAAATTGCGCCGCCACCGGAAATGACCTGCACGCGGCATTGCCCGCAGGTGCCACCACCGCCACAAGCCGACGCGAGAAACAGGTCGGCATCGGCAAGACCCTGCATCAGCTTCACGCCGACGGGCAGCTTTAGTTCGCGATCTTCATTGACCAGCACCGTCACGGTACCGCTTGCGACCAGCCGTGATCGGGCGGCGAGAATCACGAATACCAGCACCAGGATGATCGCGGTGAACAGCCCCGCGCCCAGCAGCACATCGAGCAGGACTGTCGAATCGACGGTCAAAGCTGTATCCCGGAGAAGCCCATGAAGCCAAGCGACATCAGGCCCACGATGATGAATGTAATGCCAAGTCCCTGGAGACCGTTCGGTACGTCGCTGTACTTCAGTTTTTCACGAATACCGGCGAGGCCAATGAGCGCGATTGCCCAGCCGGCGCCGCTGCCGATGCCGTAGACGAGGCTTTCGCCAAAGTCGTATTGGCGCTCAACCATGAATAGTGTGCCGCCCAATATCGCGCAATTGACCGTAATCAGCGGCAGGAAAATGCCGAGAGCGTTGTACAGCGCAGGCGCGTAACGATCCAGCGTCATTTCGAGAATCTGCACCAGCGCGGCAATGACGCCGATGTAACTAACCAGGCCGAGGAAACTGAGGTCGACATCCGGTAGTCCTGCCCATGCCAGCGCGCCATCTTTCAGTAGCAGGTCGTAGATGAGGTGGTTCACTGGCACCGTGATGGTCTGCACGACGACGACGGCCACGCCCAGGCCAATGGCAGTTTCGACGCGTTTCGATACTGCAAAGAACGTGCACATGCCGAGGAAGAACGACAACGCGAGGTTTTCCACGAACGCGGCGCGGATAAACAGGTTGATGTAATCCGCCATTAGTAGATCTCCGTTCGGTGCACTTCGTGAATCTGGTAGTCCGCCCGCTCGACCTGTGCGGTTTTCCAGCTGCGCACAACCCAGATCAGCAGTCCGATAATGAAGAACGCACTGGGCGGCAACAGCATCAGGCCGTTGGCTTCATACCAGCCGCCGTTCGACGTGAGTGGCAGGACGCTATAGCCGAACAGCGAGCCCGCACCGAGCAATTCACGCAACGTGGCGACAATCAGCAGGATGACCGAGTAGCCGAGGCCATTGCCTATGCCGTCGAGGAAGCTGAGCACAACGCCGTTCTTCATCGCAAACGCCTCGGCACGACCAAGCACGATGCAGTTCGTGATAATCAAGCCGACAAACACGGATAGCTGCTTGCTGGTCTCGAAAGCGTACACTCGCAACACCTGGTCGGTCAGGATGACGAGCGAGGCGATGATCGTCATTTGCACAATAATCCGGATGTTGTTCGGAATGCGGCTGCGAATACTGCTGATCGCGGCGTTCGAAAACGCGGCAACACAGGTCAGTGCAACGCACATGATGAGCGCGGGCATTAATGACGTTGTTACGGCGAGCGCAGAACATATGCCGAGCACCTGCAACGTGACCGGGTTGTTATCGACGAGCGGGTCGATCAGAACTTTGCGTGTCTCACTCATTGCCATGAACCTTTACGTTGAATCTTCCGAGCGCGCTAGTTTTTCGAGATAGGGTCCAAACCCGTGCGGGCCGGTCCAGTAACGCACGAGGTTTGTCACGCCGCGACCGGTTAGCGTTGCCCCGGACAGTCCGTCAACCTGGTACCGGGTTTCCATGGGATCGCCGTTCGTCGCCACGGCTCCGCGAATTACCTCGATTCGCGGTGTGCCGTCCGCGCCATGGATCTTCTTGCCAACCCATTGCTCGCGCCACCTGGGAGCGTCTACTTGGTCGCCGAGCCCGGGTGTCTCGATATGCTCGTAGAAGCGCAAGCCGGTGACGGTCGTGCCGTCGGGCTGCAGCGCGAGGTAGCCATACATCTTGCCCCACAGTCCGGAGCCGTATACCGGCAATATGATCTGCTCGACCTTGTCGTCGGCGCTGACGAGGTAGACTGGCGCGTATTTCGCTCGTCGCTGTATATTGCCGGTGTCCAGCTCAGTGGGAACTGCAACGCCGAGCTCCGGATCGTTCGCCATCGCAAGAGCATCGAATGTGCCTGCGTCGATGGAGTCCACGTAATCGCCGCTCGCAAGATCGACCAGGCGAGGTTCGATGGACGCGAATAAGGTTTCGATGTCACCGCCGGGTTCCATGAGTGACGCGACCTCGAGAATGATGCGCTGTCGGAACTGTTCTTCGTTGCGCTCCTGGCGCGGCTTCAACAATACTGCGGTACTCGCCACAAGAATTGAACAGACGAGGCTCAGCCCAATCGCGACGGTCAGCGTATTACGAACGCTGTCCCGGTCGATTCGTTTCTTGCTCGCTTTGTCAGGCATGACGCTTCTGCCTCTTGCGAATATTGGCGCGCACGACGAAGTAATCGATAACCGGCGCGAACACATTGGCGAACAGGATCGCCAGCATGATGCCCTCCGGGAACGCCGGATTGATCACGCGGATAAGCCACGTCATGAATCCGATGAGCAGGCCGAATATCCACTTGCCTGCGTCGGTCTGGGCGGAACTGACCGGGTCGGTTGCCATGAAGACCGCGCCGAACGCGAAGCCGCCGAGCACCAGGTGCCAGTGCCAGGGCATGGTCATCATCGGGTTACCGCTGCCGGCGTCGGCAAACAGTAGCGAAGGAATAATCAGGCCTGCGCAGACGGCAACGACGATTCGCCACGACGCAATGCCAGTGTAGATGAGAAGGGCGGCACCGAACAGGCAGGCAGCGGCGGACGTCTCGCCGAGCGATCCCTGCATCTGTCCGAGAAATGCCTGGCTCCAGGTGAGCCCGCTTTGCATCACGCCCGACATGCCATCGATCGCGGCGCTGCCCAACGCGGTCGCGCCACTAAAGCCGTCGACCGCCGTCCAGACGGCATCGCCGGAAATGTGAGCAGGGTAGGCGAAGTACAAAAAGGCTCGGCCGACGAGTGCGGGGTTAAGGAAGTTCTTTCCTGTGCCACCGAACACTTCCTTGCCGATGACAACTCCGAAACTTATCCCCATAGCGACCTGCCACAGCGGAATCGTTGCCGGAAGAATCAGCGCATACAGCATCGAGGTGACAAAGAACCCTTCGTTGATCTCGTGATTGCGAACGCCCGAGAACAATATCTCCCAGAAGCCACCGGCCGCCATCGTTACGGCGTAGATGGGCAGGAAATAAAGAAATCCGTGCACGGTGCAGTCATACACGCTGGCGGGATCGTAACCTGCGCCGAGAAGCGGCAGGATTGCGGCGCGCCAGCCTTCGGCTGACGTCAGGCCGAGCGCAGCCATCGCCATGTTCGCCTGGAAGCCGGTGTTCCACATCCCGACCAGGGCGCACGGCGTCACGGCGAAGACGACCAGGATCATGACGCGCTTAAGATCGAGCGCATCGCGAATATGCGGTGAACCGCGTGTTACATCCGGCGGCGAGTAGAAAAGGGTATCTGCCATTTCGAACAGCGCATGAAAACGCTCAAAGCGTCCACCGCGTGTGAACAGTGGCTCGATGCGATCGAGGAAGCGGCGCAACGGGCGCATTAGCCGTTCACCTCGATCTCGCGAAGATTGCGTCGCAGGTGCGGGCCGTATTCATACTTCCCATTGCATACGAATGAACACAATGCGAGGTCCTCTTCGTCGAGTTCCAGGCAGCCAAGATCTCTTGCACTATCGGTATCGCCAACCAACAGCGCCTTGAGCAACGGCGTCGGCAGCAATTTCAATGGCATGACCCGTTCGAAGCTGCCGATAGACACCATTGCCCTCGGGCTGCCGTTTTGCGAGCTGGTCAGCGCATAGTCGCCGTGGTGAAAAAGGTGTGAGGCATAAGCGCGGATCGCAGAGTACTTGTTGACGCCCGGCCGCATCCAGGACAGAAATTCCCGCGGGCTTCCTTCCTGCAGGATGCAAACCTGGTTGTCGTAACGGCCAAGGAACGAGGCCCAGCCCGACGCGCGATGCCCGGACAGTAGCGACCCTGAGACGACGCGTACGACATCGCCTGAAATCTCGCCCCGCAGGAGCTCGCTGGTGTTCGCACCTGGGCGCGTTTCGACCAGGCGAGGATTGATTACTTGTGGACCGCCGATCGCGACGATTCGCTGATGCGGCAATTGCCCGGTAATGAACAGGCCGCCGATCGCGATCACATCCTGGTAGCCGATGTGCCAGACGCTACGGGATTCACTCACCGGGTCGAGAAAGTGGATATGCGTGCCAACCAGCCCGGTCGGGTGTGGCCCGGTGAATTCCGCGTGCTGAAAATGTTCGGTCTCCGGGACAGGGATGTTTGTCGAAAGCGCAGTACACACGTAGACCGTTCCATCGGTCAGTGCCGCGATGATCTTCAGTCCCAGGGCAAACTCTTCATTGCTGCGGTCGATGATTACGGCAGGATCCGCGGCCAATGGATTGGTGTCGATGGCGGTTACAAAAATAGACGCTGGTCGTGCGTCCGGCGCCGGTATCTTGCTGTAGGGCCGTGTGCGAAATGACGTCCACAAGCCGGACGCGAGCAGATTGTCGCTGATCGATTTGCGATCGAGATCCGCGAGGTGGTCCGGCGAACAGGAATCGAAGGTTTCCTCTTCATCGCCCTCGAGGCGTATCACAACCGACTGCAACACGCGCCGCTCACCGCGATTCACAGCGGTGACGATGCCGGCGCCGGGCGAGGTGAAGACGACGCCGGGATTCTGCTTGTCGCTGAACAAGACCTGCCCGAGACGTACGCGATCGCCTTCGCGTACCTCCATGCGCGGCTTGAGGTCTATCGTGTCCGGGCCGAGTAACGCGACGGTATCAATCGTGTTGCCTGAGCTGATTGTCTGCTGCGGTCGGCCCTCAAGCGGTATATCAAGGCCCTTTTTTATTCTTATTTGCATTCGTATCGATTGCCTATGCGGGCGATTACCAGAGTGAGTACAGTACGCAGGCTATCAGCCAAACGGTACCGACGGTGTGTATGCCCAAAGTAGATTCAATCGCGTTGGTTAACCGGTCCCTGTCTCCAACACCGATCCTGATAGCGGACGAAGCCCGCCACGCCGGTACCAGCAGCAATGCCGGTAGCGCCGGCGATAACAGCGGCAGGCCCTGGCGCACAACCAGTACGGCGATACTCGCTACGGCCGCAACATGAATCGCAAAATACAAACCGGCGGTGCCGGCAAGGCCAATTCGTACCGGGAGCGTTCGCTTGCCGGTGGCGCCGTCTGCCTCTATGTCCGGTACTCCATTGATGAGCAGGATGGCGGCAACCCAGGCGCTTACCGGTATCGAGAACAGAACCAGGTCGGCATTGATTGCGGCGCCCTGCAACCAGGCGGCACCCGCAACCGGTAACACGCCGAAGGCGACCGCGACAGCGGTCTCGCCGAGCCCCAGTGCGCTGAGTTGTGCTGGACCCAGCGAATACAGAACGCCGAGAAAAATGCCAACCAGGCCGAAATACAAAATCATCGGGCCCTTGATCGAGATCAGGACGCTGCCGGCGATCATTGCGACCAGCAGTAGGCCCGCTCCGAGTCGTGTCATCGTCGCCGCGTCGAGAATGCCGGTCTGTATGAATCGCGAGCCCCCGGTGTAGGGGTAAATTCTGAGTTCGTTCTGGCGATCAGTGCCGCCTGACTCGTCGCCGACGTCGTTGAGGACATTGCTGCCGGCATGGACGCACACGGTCGCGAGCAATGCCAGCAGGAATGTGACAACGTCGAAATGGCTTGCCGCTACCGCGCCCCACGCGGTACCCACCAAAACCGGCATGACCGAGGCAGGGAAGAACTTCGGACGAGTGGCGTGAAACAGTCGCTTGGCGATTCGAGCGGGCGACGCACCTGCATAGTCTTCTTGTGCCGGATTGGCCGGTCTCGCGGTTTCCGTTGTCATTATGTGCTCCGATTGTGGCCTGGCGTGACGAACTTGCCGTCAGAGTTTACATGCGAACAACGGCATGTAGGAGGCTATGTTGTTTCCGTCAGCGCCGGTTTCTGGCCGCGCTGGCCAGCATATAGGCGAGCTGGGGCCAGGCCTTGTTTCTTAACCATTAAAGGTAGACGCCACGCTTTCTTTAACACTACAGCGACTCACCGCGCAACCCGCCCGCGCGTAACACCGAACTGCCGGCCGAGTTCGGCGGCACTCATTCCCAGTTCTTCGAGTTGCTCGGGCCAGATGCTCGCCCGGATGCATTGCACTTCGTCTCATCTCTCGCCTTTCAGTGGTGATCCACGATTTCACTCTCCTATCTCACTAGGCCCCGGAGAGTTGTCCGACCACTCAAAGCAAACTCGCCACGGATCGTTAAGTTGACCGTCTTGCCCACCGCTTAGCGTTCCAACAGATGGGCACTTGCCAAGAGCCTGCCCTGACAACCCTACACTCGGAACCTGTTCGTGAATAAGCGCGCTCTCGCCTCGCGGGGTTTTCCGCGCCGCGCTCGGCTTATTCTCAGCCGCGATACTCTGCCGACGACATGCAACAACCCCAGCAAGCTCGTACCCAAGACCCTCTATCAGGCGAGTTCGTCAGTTTTCCCGGCTCGCCGTTCGAGCTTTTTCAACCGTATCGGCCGGCGGGTGACCAGCCGAGCGCAATCGCGCAGCTGGTGCAGGGCATCAATGACGGTCTGAGTTTTCAGACGTTGCTGGGGGTGACCGGGTCGGGAAAGACTTTCACCATGGCCAACGTGATAGCGCAAATAGGCCGCCCTGCGCTCGTTTTTGCGCCCAACAAGACGCTGGCGGCACAGCTTTACGCAGAGTTCCGCGAGTTCTTTCCCAACAACGCGGTCGAGTACTTCGTCAGCTACTACGACTACTACCAACCCGAAGCCTACGTACCGCAGCGCGACCTGTTCATCGAGAAGGACAGTGCTATCAACGAGCATATCGAGCAGATGCGCCTGTCTGCAACCAAGAGCCTGCTGGAACGTCGCGACGTGGTGATCGTGGCCAGCGTATCGGCCATTTACGGCATCGGCGAGCCTGAGGCCTACCACCAGATGGTCATGACGCTGCGGGTGAGCGACAACCTGGGCCAGCGTGACGTGATCGCTCAATTGGTGCGCATGCAGTATCAGCGCAACGACAGCGAGTTTTTGCGCGGTCACTTTCGAGTGCGTGGCGATACGATAGACGTGTTCCCGGCCGAACATTCCGAGCTGGCCATTCGCATCGAGTTGTTCGACGACGCGGTGGAGTCGCTGCAACTGTTCGATCCGCTGACCGGCAAAGTCCGGCAATCGATCCCACGCTTTACCGTCTACCCGAGCAGCCATTACGTCACGCCGCGCGAGCAAGTGTTGGCGGCAATGGACGGCATCAAGGAAGAGTTACGCGCCCGGGTCGCCGAGCTCGTCGCCATGGGCAAGCTGGTCGAGGCACAGCGCTTAGAACAGCGCACGCGGTTCGATCTGGAGATGTTGCAAGAGCTTGGCCACTGCAAGGGCATCGAGAACTACACCCGCCATCTGTCGGGCTCGGCACCTGGAGAGCCACCCCCGACGCTGGTGGACTACATGCCCGTGGACGCGCTGATGTTCCTCGACGAAAGCCACGTCATGATCGGTCAACTCGGTGCCATGTACAACGGTGACCGCTCACGCAAGACCACCTTGGTCGAGTACGGTTTTCGGTTGCCGAGCGCACTGGACAACCGACCGCTGAAGTTCGAGGAGTTCGAGAGCAAAATGCGACAGGCAGTGTTCGTCTCGGCCACGCCGGCAGACTACGAGCTGCAAACCTCAGGCCAGGTGGTTGAACAACTCGTGCGCCCAACCGGCCTGGTCGACCCGATGGTCGAAGTGCGGCCCGCGGTCAGCCAGGTTGACGACGTGCTGCAAGAAATCCATGCGCGGGTAACGCTCAATGAACGCGTGCTGATCACCACGCTGACCAAGCGCATGGCCGAACAGCTCACGGATTACTTGGCCGAGAACGGCGTCAAGGTACGCTATCTGCACAGCGACGTCGACACCGTCGAACGCGTAGAGATCTTGCGCGACCTGAGACTGGGCACCTTTGACGTGCTGGTCGGCATCAACCTCTTGCGCGAAGGCTTGGACCTCCCAGAGGTGTCTTTGGTTGCCATACTCGACGCCGATAAAGAAGGTTTCTTGCGCTCAGAGCGCAGCTTGATCCAGACCATAGGGCGCGCTGCGCGCAACCTCGGTGGCAAGGCCATTTTGTATGCCGATCGAGTCACAGCGTCGATGCAAAAAGCGATAGGCGAAACCAACCGCCGCCGCGACAGGCAGATGAACTTCAACACCGAACACGGCATTGTTCCGCGCGGCGTGACGAAGCAAGTGCGCGACTTGATCGATGGCGTGCACAGCACGAGCGGCGCGCGGGACGACCTGAAAGCCGCCAGCATGGCCACGCCCGTCGAAGCGCTGAGCGAAAAAGACCTTGGCAAGCGCATCAAGCAGTTGGAAAAGCAAATGCTGGGGCATGCACGCAACCTCGAGTTCGAACAGGCGGCGCGCGTGCGCGACCAACTGGCGCTGCTGCGCGAGCAAGCGTTCGGCGCCAAGGTTGAGGACCACATCGGATAAGAAGCGGCTCAGGCCGGCTTGGGCTCACCGTCTGGAATCACCTTGCGAGTCTATGGCGACACGGGCGACGATCTCTGCGCGCAGCCCGTAGCGGCGTCAAATCACACACGCTCCTTGATCTCGCGGTCGCGAGCACCGCGAAGCGCCGTTGCCAGGGTGGTGAACTCCGCGGCCATCGCTTCCATCAAGTCTTCCAGCGTCGCCAGCCCGACCACGAGACCGGCTTCGTTGACCACAATCAATCTGCGCAGGCGATGCTGCGCCAACAGCGCGATCGCGTCTGCCAGCGACGTCTCCTCGCCGGCCGTGATGGGGTTGGTCGACATGACGTCACCAACGGTAAAAACAGCGGGGTCTAGCCCCTCGGCCATCACCCCGAGCACCAGATCGCGGTCGGTCACGATACCCAACGGCTTTGAGCCAGCCAAGCCAGCCGGCACCACCACCAGCGCGCCCACATGGTGCTGGCGCATCAACTGCGCCGCACGCAAAGCGGTGGTTTCGGGCTCGGCCACCATCACCGCCCCGGTGGCAATCTCTCTCAGGTATGCAGCCATGCTTTTCCCTTTACTGACGCGTATCACGTTACCTTGTGATTATGTCGCCGATAGACACTTGCGTTCGCCGACGCAGATCAACCCCCGGTGGAGTTCCAGAGCTCGCGACTCGGGGTGAAGCAGATAATCGACCCTCACCGTTGCCCAGACATTCAAAAAAATGCTTGCTGATCAGATGGCCGAGGCACTCAACAGCGAGTGCTTCTGCATCAGCCTAGATGCCGATGCATTGCGCCGCGCGCTCGAGTCCGAGCTGGGCCAGCCGGGTTTGTTCGCGTTGCTCCAGGAACGCTGCCCCTACCTGTTCGCTGCGCAACCGGTGTTCGTGTCTCAAGCCTATATGGAGCGCATGGCCCAAGTGATCAAGGCGGTCGACTCGGTGGTCGCGCAGCCAGCCTACCGTGAAGAGGTTCTTGCCACAGCGCCGGCCATCGCACGACATGACCCGGGTGGCGCCAAGGGCGTTCTATTTGGATATGATTTTCACGCCACCGAAGGCGGCCTCGGGCTCATAGAGATCAACACCAATGCGGGTGGTGCCATGCTCAATGCAGTGCTCGCACGAGCGCAACGCGCGTGCTGCCCAGCGATGGAGCAGTGGCTCCCTCCACAGGGTACCGCGACTGCAATGGAAGAGCACATCATCTCAATGTTTCGAAACGAGTGGCGTTTGAGGGAGCTGGCGCGCGGTCAGATGCGCCCACTGCGCCGCATCGCGATCGTAGACGCTGCGCCAGCGCAGCAATACCTTTACCCCGAGTTCTTATTGTTCCAACAGCTCTTTGTGAGTCATGGGATAGAGGCCGTTGTCGCAGATCCATCGGAGTTGACATTACGCAGTGGCAAGCTGCTGTACGGCGATATGGTTATCGACCTGGTCTACAACCGCCTCACGGATTTTGCGTTGCAAGCACCGGCCAATGCCGTTTTGCGCGAAGCCTACCTGCAAAACGCCGTGGTGCTCACGCCGCATCCGCGCGCACATGCGCTGTATGCAAACAAGCGCAACCTGGCGCTGCTGACCGATGAAGGGCGCTTGCGCTCGCTCGGCGCACCCCAAGTAGCGCAAGACATCTTGCTCGCGAATATCCCGCACACGCAAGTAGTCGACACCAGGCACGCCGAGCGCTTGTGGAGCGAGCGGCGCGGCATGTTCTTCAAGCCGAGCTCTGGCTTTGGTAGCCGCGCCGCATACCGCGGCGACAAGCTCACCAAGCGAGTTTGGCAGGAAATTCTCAGCGGTGACTATGTGGCGCAAGCTTTCTTTGCACCTGGCGAACGTGCGATCTCGGACCAAGACCCGGCGAAGGTTCTCAAGTTTGATCTGCGCGCCTATGTATACGACAGCAAGATGCTATGG
>JAOTTZ010000147.1 GCA_029864165.1 Burkholderiaceae bacterium | reverse complement strand
ACATTCTGTGGCTGCGCGCTCGGGTAGCCTTGCAGGCGCGACTTGAGCCACCCAGGGTTGAACAAGTCGCGGCCGGTACTCTTGGGCGGCGCCATGGCAAAGTACGGTTCCGCGAGCATCGCGTCGAGCAGTGGAGCATCGAGTTGACCCGAGGCGGCCCACCCGCCTGAATCGTCGTACGGCTGACCGGTATGTTGCTGGCACCAGTGGTCCATGAGCGCGTTGCCGGGGCCGCAATCGAAACCTTTGACGGCCCCCGTCGAATCCAGCACAGTCAGGTTGCCGATGCCGCCTAGGTTGAGCACCGCCACCGTCTCGCCGGGCCGCGAGAACACCGCGCGATGGAAAGCGGGCACCAACGGCGCGCCCTGGCCATGCGCGGCCACGTCGCGACTGCGAAAATCGGCTACCACATCGATGCCCGTCAACTCGGCCAAGAGGGCCGGGTTGAGCAGTTGCAAGGAGTAGCCGGTAGCGTCAAATTCACTCGGCCGGTGACGCACCGTTTGGCCATGTGCGCCCAGGGCTCGCACAGCGTCGCCTGCGATGCCGCTCTTGCGCAATACAAACGACGCCGCTTCCGCGTAGACGCGACTCAGCGCGTTGGCAGCCAATGCAGCGCGGTGCAGTTCGTTGTCGCCTGGCGTGTTGAGCGCCAGCAACTCAGTGTGCAGTTCCGCTGGGAAAGGGCGGTGAACGTGGGCAAGCACTTCCAGGGCAGCGCCGGTGAACGGTGCAAAGTCGGCGAGTAAGGCGTCCACGCCATCCAGCGAGGTGCCTGACATCAGGCCCATGTAGAGACTCGTCACGACGATAAAACTTGCATGGCCTGTGGCGACCACGCCGCTGGCGGTAGCACTGTGACGCCGTGGAGCCTGGCACGCCGTGCCAACGCCAGCAGAGCGCGGTCGCGCGTGAACAGCCAGCGCACGCCATTGTTCAGGGCAAGGTCGATAAACATCTGATCGTCTGGATCGGTGCAGCGCAGTGGTGGGTAGGGGGCTGTTCCCGGCTCGATCATGCAAGCATAGCGATCGAAAGCTTGTGCTATGGCGCTACGGTTTGCTCCCCAAGCGAGCGCTACGTCACGGCCCAGTACATGCTCCAATTCATCGCGCATGGCTGGTGTAGCCAGCCAGAACACGCTGCGAGTTTCCAAGGCGGTCTGCAAAGCCGCGCAGCCTGCATCGCGAAACACCAGCCAATCGAGCACCACTTGAGTATCGAGTACCACGCGCGGCCGTGCGTCGTCAGCAATATGACCGGGAGCACTGGCGCTGGGCATGGCGTGAGCGTAGAGCTTTTATGTACGGGAGCGACCCAAAACCAGTGACGAGAGCCCGTCAGTGCGTGAACGGCACAGCATAAACTCGCCGACGTGAAAGCCTTGATCTTAGCCGCCGGGCGCGGTGAGCGCATGCGCCCGTTGAGCGATGGCGTGCCAAAGCCGTTATTGCCCGTGCGTGGCAAGCCGTTGATCGAGTGGCACCTTGAGGCGCTGTCGCGCGACGGGGTGCGTGAGGTGGTGGTCAACACAGCGTGGCTGGAAGAGCAGATTGTCGCCGCCCTGGGCGACGGCTCGCGGTGGGGTTTGCGCATCCGATACTCGATGGAAGGCCGCGATCATGGTGGTGCGCTGGAGACCGCGGGCGGGATCGCCAAGGCCCTGCCGATGTTGGCAAGCGATCCCAGTGCGTGTTTCTGGGTCGTTTCAGGCGATATTTTTGTGCCCGACTTTCGCTTCAACGCTATCCACGCGCAACATTTTGCTGCGAGCGAGTTGATGGCACATCTGTGGCTGGTGGCCAACCCGCCCTACCACCCGAAGGGTGACTTCGGCTTGGACGCGCAGGGCTTTGGGCTGGCCGACGATGTGGGTCCGGACGGCAGGCGCTGGACCTACGCCAACGTGGCGCTGTGCCGTGCGGCCTTGTGCAGCGGTATTGCGCCGGGCAGCAAGGCGGCGCTGGGGCCGCTGCTTTATCAAGGCATGCGTCAACGCCGTATCACGGCGGAGGTATACGAAGGCGCTTGGGCGAACATAGGCACGCCCGAGGAGCTGAGCGCATTGAATACCGCCGATGCCGCGCCTTGAGGGCGACGGACACCGTATCTCCCGCTGACGCTGGTCGTCTGTTGATTGCCACAAGTGTGCGCTACAGTGGCCGTATGACGCCAAGCATTTACCAACAACGCCGGGCCCGCGTTGCTTCGGCCTTGCAGCAGGCGGGCGGTGGCATCGCCATCGTTCCCACCGCGCCTGAGCGCAAACGCAACAGTGACAGCGACCACCCCTACCGTTACGACAGCAGCTTTCACTACCTGACTGGCTTTGCCGAACCACACAGCGTGTTGGTGCTGACCAGCCAGGGACGAAGTCTGCTGTTTTGCCGCGAGAAGAACGTCGAGCGCGAGATTTGGGACGGCGTTCGCTTGGGGCCGAACGAAGCGCCGAGCGTGCTGGGGGTGGACGAAGCTTACGCGATCGAGTTGATCGACGAACGGCTGCCCGAACTGCTGGCCGACCAGCCAACACTTTGGTTGCCGTTTGGCACGCACCCCGAATTGGACGCGCACGTTCAGCGCTGGCTGGGAACCTTGCGCGCGCGTGCGCGCCAGGGCATTACGTGTCCCGCGGTAGTGCGCGACTTGAATGTGTTGATGGGTGAAATGCGGCTCATCAAGGACGAGACCGAACTTGCCATCATGCGTCGCGCGGGTAGCATCTCGGCCGGTGCACACGCCCGCGCGATGCGCTATTGCGCCGAGCGTTTCCGCAACGCGCCGCAGGGTAGCGTGCGCGAGTATGAAATCGAGGCCGAGTTGCTGCACGAGTTTCGCCGTCAAGGTGCGCAAAGCCCAGCCTACCCTTGCATCGTTGCTGCGGGGGCCAATACTTGTGTGTTGCACTACGCCGCCGGCAGTACCGAATTGCGGGCCGGCCAGCTTTGCCTGATCGACGCTGGCTGCGAGCTCGACGGCTACGCGAGTGATATCACCCGCACGTTCCCCGCTGACGGCCGGTTCACCAGCGCTCAAAGAACGCTGTACGACATCGTATTGGCGGCTCAAGGAGCTGCGGTGGCGGTGACCCGACCGGGCGCACGCAAGCAAGACGCGCACTGGGCCGCGGTGCGAGTGTTGGCGCAAGGCATGCTTGATGTGGGTCTGCTCGACAGCAACAACCATGGCGACGTTGACGCCGTGATCGAGAGCGCGGCCTATCGCCAGTTCTACATGCACGGCACTGGCCACTGGCTGGGCTTGGACGTTCACGATGTGGGCGAGTATCTGGCGCTGGAAGAGGCACCTGTGGAGCAGCCCGACGTGCGGGGCGGCACGGTAGTGCGTAGGCCTTCGCGGCTGTTACAGCCAGGCATGGTCGTGACCTTGGAGCCGGGTCTTTATGTGCGGCCGGCGCAAGGCGTGCCCGAGAAGTTCTGGGATACCGGCATCCGCATCGAGGACGACGCATTGATCACAGCCGACGGTTGTGAGCTGATCAGCCGCGAAGTGCCCGTGGACGCGCGCGAAATTGAAGTATTGATGCGAGAAGGCTGATTTGCGCTCGCCGTCACCAGGTGCCGCCTTGATCGGCACGATCCGCTCAAGCGGCTATGTCCAGCATAGGCGCGCTCAGCGCTTCAGCCACTTCAATGCCATCGACGGCGGCTGACATGATGCCGCCGGCGTATCCCGCCCCTTCACCGCAGGGGTACAGCCCGGCTACGTTGGCGCTTTGGTAGTCGCGGCCGCGCGTGATGCGCAGCGGTGAAGACGTGCGTGTTTCGACCCCGGTGAGCACGGCATCAAACATCGCATAGCCTTTGATTTTCCGTTCAAACGCCGGCAAGGCCTCGCGTATTGCTTCCAAAACGTAGTCGGGTAGGCTACCGCGGCCCGGCTCCGCCAGGTCGGTGAGATGCACACGCGGCGTATACGAGGGCAATACGCTGCCCAAAGCGCTAGAGCGCTGGTGCTTGATGAAGTCGCCCACCAGCTGTCCAGGGGCCGCGTAACTGCCGCCTCCGAGCGCGAAAGCGCGCGCCTCCCAGTAGCGCTGGAAAGCCACGCCGTCCATTGGATTCATGGCGCCCGGTTGAAGCTGGTAGTCTTGAGGCGAGATGCTGACCACGATGCCGGCGTTGGCGTTGCGCTCGTTGCGCGAGTACTGGCTCATGCCATTGGTTACGACGCCGCCGGCTTCCGACGCCGCTGCCACGACAGTGCCACCGGGACACATGCAAAAACTGTAAACCGAGCGTGCGTTGCGCGCCTGGTGCACAAGCTTGTAGTCAGCTGCACCGAGGACAGGATTGCCCGCGTTCTGGCCAAAGCGCGCGCGATCGATCACGCTCTGTGGGTGCTCAACACGAAAACCGATCGAAAAGGGCTTGGCTTGCATGCGGACACCGCGCCGCTGCAGCATCTCGAAGGTGTCGCGCGCGCTGTGGCCGAGCGCCAGCACGACGTGGTCGGCACGCAGTTGCTCGCCGCTGGCCAGCGTGAGTCCACGAACATGACCGCTCTCGATCAGCAAATCGACCACCCGTTGGCGAAAGCGAACCTCGCCGCCGAGGGCAGTAATCTCGGCGCGCATCTTCTCGACCACACCGACAAGCCGGAAGGTTCCTATGTGCGGCTTAGCGACGAAAAGTATCTCCTCAGGCGCACCGGCCTTGACGAACTCGTGCAGCACCTTGCGCGTGAGATGCCGCGGGTCGCTGATTTGGCTCCACAGCTTGCCGTCTGAAAACGTGCCCGCGCCGCCCTCGCCGAACTGCACGTTCGACTCCGGGTCGAGCACACCCTGGCGCCACAGGCCCCACGTGTCCTTGGTCCGCTGGCGTACCGCCGGGCCCCGCTCCAGCACAATGGGCTTCAAGCCCATCTGCGCAAGTATCAGCGCGGCGAAAATGCCGGCTGGCCCAAATCCCACCACCACTGGCCGGGGCTGTTGTGCGGCGTAAAAGTCGGCTGGCGCGTGGCCTATGAAGCGGTAGCGCGTGTCGGGCGCCGCGAGCACGTGGGTGTCGCCCCCGCAGCGCGCGAGCGCGGCGGCCTCGTCGGTCAACTCGCAATCGACGGTGTAAGTGAGTACCACCGCGGCTTGCTTGCGCGCGTCCCAAGCACGCCGGAATACCGTGAAGCTTCGCAGATCGGTATTGCAAATGCCCAGCCTGGCCACAATGGCTGCTCGCAGAGCAGCCTCGCTGTGATCGAGCGGCAGTCGCAGCTCTGTGATTCTCAGCATCCGTGCGCGTTGGCGCCACGCCGCGCGGCACGCGGCGGCCCGCCAGTGGACTTTGCGTGGCTTAGCCGCCGCGCTTTGGCCGCTTGCCCGGGTTTTTCTTGCTGCGGGTGTGTGCGCCGCGTTCCAGGCTGCGCTTTTGGCCCTTGTGGGTCGTGAGGGTCACGCCTGGAGGCGCGGGTGGCCTGGGCGTCGCCA
>JAOTTZ010000146.1 GCA_029864165.1 Burkholderiaceae bacterium | reverse complement strand
GACCACGAAGCGCGGCCAGTCCTCGTCGAACATGCCGCTCGACACTGCGCCAGAGGCGTCGAAACGTAGCAGGTCGAACTTGTCACGCACCTCTTTCGCATCGTAGAGCCAGATGACGGTCTCGACGGCCTCGCGCTGGGCGAAGTAGTAGCGGAATAGGCTTTGCGTGCCATCAGCCTGTTCGACCAGGTGATTGGTGCCAAACCACCATTGCAGCAAGGCGCGTGATGTCTCAGACGCTCCGGCGTAGGAAGCATCTCGCCAGGCCTTGACCTCTTCCCTGATCTTGGCGACGAGGGGCGGTAGCAGCTTTTCGTAGGCCGTTGCACGCAACTCTTCCGACGCCGGAAACCAGCGATGCTCGGGGAGCAATGCCTCGTAAGGCGAGAGTGGAAAATCGGGGTGCAGGGCCATCAATCACCACTCATCGTGCCAGGCGTCGCTTGTTCTCACAACCGCCTGAGCGCTCGCCGACCTTCAGCGTTAACCAAGACGGGGCTCTCCATTTTCAAGCAGCGTCAACTGTAAGCGGTCACTGCTGAGAGGGGCGAGGTAGCCCGCTTGGCTACCGACTCGTCGGTTGGTAAACCTCGGGACAACTACAACCCCGCCATCGTCATGCGATCGATCAATACCGAGCCGATGGTTTTGGTGCCCATCGTGTACGAGTCGCCGCCGACTGCGGCGATGCCGCGGAACATGTCGTGCAAATTGCCGGCGATGGTGACTTCGTGCACCGGGTATGCAATTCGCCCGCCCTCGACCCAAAAACCAGCTGCGCCGCGTGAGTAGTCGCCGGTCACGTAGTTGACGCCCTGGCCCATCAGTTCGATCACGAACAAGCCGCGCCCGAGCTTGCGCAGCATCTCGTCGAGGTTATCACCGGGCTTGGTCAGTCGGCTCGTCAGACGCAGGTTCTGCGATCCACCGGCGTGGCCCGTGGTGCGCATGCCCAGTTTGCGTGCGGAATAAGTCGACAGAAAATAGCCCTGCACAACGCCTTGGCTCACGACTTTGCGCGAGCGTGTCAGTACGCCTTCATCGTCGAACGGTGCGCTGCCGATGGCGCGCGGTAGGTGCGGGTCTTCGGTGATGTCGATGTGCTCTGGAAACACCCGATTGCCCAAGCTGTCCACCAGAAAGCTTGCCTTGCGGTACAGGGCACCACCGGTGGTGCCCTGCACGTAAGCCCCCAGTAACCCCAAGGCGACAGTCGATTCGAACAACACGGGCGTTTCGCAAGTGGCCACCTTGCGCGATTGCAGGCGCGAAAGCGCGCGCTCGGCGGCGTAGCGGCCCACCGCCGCGGGTTTGGCAAGATCTTCGGGAGCGCGCATGGAGCTGTACCACGCATCGCGCTGCATGTCGTTGCCGCTGCGCCCAGGCAACGAGGCGATGGGTGCCACGGACAGCGAATGTCGCGAGCTGGCGTACCCGCCGCGAAAGCCGCGACTGTTGCCGGCGAAGAAATGCGATTGCTGCGCCGATACGCCTGCGCCCTCGGAATTGGTGATGCGCCGGTCTGTTGACATCGCGGCGGCCTCGCAGCGGCGGGCGATGTTTGCTGCCTGCATGGGGTCAAGCAGCCAGGGGTGAAACAAGTCGAGGTCTCGCGTCGCCGCGTCGCCGTACGCAATGTCTGTTTCGTCGGGCAGACCGGCTGCTGGGTCTTCAGCGGTGAAGCGGGCGATGTCGTAGGCCGCGCGCACCGCGTCTTGCAGGGCCGCGGGCGAGTAATCGGACGTGCTTGCGTTGCCGCGCCGCTGGCCGACGAACACCGTAACGCTCATCGACTTGTCGCGATTGCGCTCGACGTTCTCGATCTTGTCTTTGCGGACCGACACCGAAAGGCCCACGCCTTCCGAGACCTCGACGCTGGCGTCGCTGGCGCCCAGGCTTTTGGCTGTGCTGAGCGTGTCCTCGACCAGTTGTTGGAAGGTCTCGCGCGTGTATGCGAAACCATGCCGCGCAGGGCGCTTGTCAGATTGGGTATGCGTGGCCATGAACTTGTAGCTATGATAACGAGCAATGCATTGTGGCTGGTTGTCCGAGACACTGCCTACTCTCGGCCTACTCTCGGCCAACGATCATGAAACCAACCCTGCTGGACACACCTCGCCAAGCCGGTGACTTGGATCGCCCCAGCAAAACGCGGCGCAAACAGGACGCGCACCAACAGCAGGCGTTGGGTCAAGCGCTGGCGGCGTTGCCTGATGAGCGGCTGAACGCGCTTGCGCTGCCTGAGGAGCTGGTGCTGGCGATTCGGGAACTCAAGCGTACGCGCTCGCGAGAGGGCAAGCGCAGGCAGATGCAGTTTATCGGCAAGCTGATGCGCCGTATCGATCCGGTGCCGATACGCGAGGCGCTTGCTTCCAAGGCGAGCGCTCCGGGCGCGACATCGACGCGTTGATCTATCGGGTCGCGCTTTAACGCACGAGCTGGTTCAAGCGCTCGGCGTCAAACACCTCGGTGGTCTGCGCGTCGCCGGGCACGCAACCTGGTTGCGTTTTGGATAGCTTTTCGATGGCACCCCACAGCAGGGCCACTTGATGCGCGGTCACGCTGGCGTTGTCGATCAGCCCCGTCATCGCATGGGCAAGCGGGTCGTCACCCTGGGTCACGCCATAGGCGGAAAAGCCCATTTTTGCGGCCGCCGCTTCACGCTGAACGTCGGTCTCGGCATGCAAAATCCGTGCCGGATTACCGACCGCGGTGGCGCCCGCGGGCACCGGTTTGACCACCACGGCGTTGGAGCCGATGCGCGCGCCCTTTCCCACGGTGAAACCGCCCAACACTTGCGAGTTGGCGCCGACAATCACGTCGGGTTCCAGTGTCGGGTGGCGCTTGGCGCCCTTGGCAAGCGCGATGCCGCCCAGCGTCACGCCCTGGTAGATGGTGCAGCCATCACCCACTTCGGCTGTTTCGCCAATCACCACGCCCATGCCGTGGTCGATGAACACACGTCGCCCGATGCTTGCGCCGGGATGAATTTCGATGCCGGTGGCGAAGCGCGCAAGGTGCGAAATAAAGCGCGCGAGCCAGTGCAGGCCGTGTCTCGAGCACCAGTGTGCGCGGCGATGCAGCACCAGCGCGTGCAGCCCCGGGTAGCAGGTCAGCACCTCCCATGCGCTGCGCGCGGCAGGGTCGCGCTCAAGGATGCAGGCGATGTCTTCTCTAAGGCGTTTGAGCATGGCTGAGGTGAACTGTATGCTCGGCGCAGTTTAGCGCGGGCAGCCCGGTATGGGCTTGCAAGCCGGTATGCGCGTGGCGCACCGCTGGCGGGTGCTAACCGTGCCTGCGAGCGTAGCGGTCAATGGGCAAGACGCTCCAGCGCAGGGCCGTCTTATTCACGGATGGGTTCTAAGTCGTGCGGCTGTGTGTCGGAGAATCGCAGCACCTCGAAACGAACGCACGGCGCGGCGGCCTCGACCGATGGGGTGCCAAGGCTGATCGTGCCACTGCCGTGCAGGGTACAGGCGCTACGTCGTAAGCTCAACACATCGGTGCCGTTGGTAAAGCGTACATAAGTGCCGTTGTAGCTTAGGTCGGAGAGCTGGAAAGTGCCGCCATGCCAATCTACTCGCGCGTGCGAGCGTGAAACGCGCGAGTCGTCCACACAATATGTTGCTTGTGAACTCCGCCCGAGCACGACGGGCAGGCTGGGGCCGGAAAACACTCGATTCAGGTTTTGCCACACGAGGCGGATGCCCTCGGGGTCGCCCACTGGATTAAAGCCGCCGTAGGCCGTGGTGTCTATGTCACCGGTGCGGCGCCCTTCGAGCAAGTACACATGAACCGGCTCCACCCGGCCTCGTAGCTGCATCCGGTCCAGGCTGCGAAACCGCGCGTTCTCAGACCTGTCTAGCGCGGACAGTACGGTTTCCGTCGCTAGCGTTTCGTTGTCACTGGCGTGGTCCAGCAGGCGCGCCGCCACGTTCACGGCGTCGCCGAAACAGTCACCCGAGATTTCAACCACTTCGCCGTGAGCAAGCGCGACCTGCAACTTCAGCGCCGGAACACCATGCGCCGCGAACAGTGGCACGTGAGCGCTGGGGACGCGATCGATAGAACCGTGCATCTCATCGGCTGCTCTCACAGCCAGCGCTGGGTTGGCGAACACGGCCATCAGCCCGTCGCCCAATGTTTTCACGACTTGGCCCTTGCAGTCTTCGACGACGCTTGCAAGCGCCGCGACGCGCTGAGTCACGACGGCGGTGGCTTGGGAGTTGCCCAGCGTTTCATAAAGTGACGTACTGCCACGCAGATCGGCGAACAACACGGTACGCTCGCGAATCTCAGTCATAAGAAAGGTGCCTGTAGCTGTCGCCCAAATCTATCGCTGGCGTGAACAAGCGGCCACGTGCCGGTGATACGGGGCCACAAGCACATATGGGGCGGGAGCCTACAGGTTATCGAGGTAAGTGCGCAGCTTGTCGGAGCGGCTAGGGTGCTTCAACCTGCGAATGGCCTTGGCCTCGATTTGACGAATGCGCTCGCGCGTGACGTCGAATTGCTTGCCCACTTCTTCGAGCGTGTGGTCCGTGCTCATTTCGATACCGAATCGCATGCGCAGCACCTTGGCCTCGCGTGGCGTCAGGCTGTCGAGTATGTCCTTGACGACGTCGCGCAGACCCGCCTGCATCGCCGCTTCGATCGGCGCGGTGTTGTTGCCGTCCTCGATGAAGTCGCCCAAGTGCGAATCGTCGTCGTCACCGATGGGGGTTTCCATGGAAATCGGTTCCTTGGCGATTTTCATGATCTTGCGGATCTTGTCTTCGGGAATCTCCATCTTCTCAGCCAGTGTCGGCGCATCGGGTTCGAAGCCGAACTCTTGCAGGTGCTGACGACTCAGGCGATTCATCTTGTTGATCGTCTCTATCATGTGCACGGGTATGCGAATTGTGCGTGCCTGATCGGCGATAGAGCGCGTTATCGCCTGCCGAATCCACCACGTCGCGTAGGTCGAGAATTTATAGCCACGACGGTATTCGAATTTGTCCACCGCCTTCATCAGGCCGATGTTGCCTTCCTGGATGAGATCGAGGAACTGAAGCCCACGGTTGGTGTACTTCTTCGCGATCGAAATCACCAAACGCAAGTTCGCCTCGATCATCTCCCTCTTTGCGCTGCGCGAAGCCCTCTCGCCCTCATTCATGCGCTTGTTGATTCGCTTCAAGTCTTCTAGTGGCACTACCGCTCGGGCTTGAAGGTCTATCAGTTTCTTTTGCAGCTCTTGCACCGCCGGCAGGCTGCGCTCGAGCACAGCGCTGTACGCCTTGCCCGCCGCAGCCTCTTTTTCAGCCCACTTCAAGTTCAGCAAGTTGAGCGGAAAGTACTTGATGAAGTACTCCTGCGGCATACCGCACTTGTCAACCAGAATTTTTCGCAACCCGCGCTCGTACCTTCGCACGTCGTCCACCTGTGAGCGCAAGATGCCGCTCAGCTTCTCGATCGTCT
>JAOTTZ010000003.1 GCA_029864165.1 Burkholderiaceae bacterium | reverse complement strand
GTTGCACGCTATTCAGCACTTAAAAACCGCGCCTTTGGCCCCGTAGCGTTGTTGCAAAACCTTGCAGGCCGCACCAAGCCAGAGGCTTGGTCCTTCGCCAGGCACAAACAGTCCACTAGACTGTTTGCGTCCGGGCTCAGCCTCGCAATAGCTTTGGCTATTGCTGTGGTTTGCGCCTAGCTACAGGCCCAAACGCATCGGTTTTATAAGTACCGCATAGCATGCAACACTACACTAGCCAGCGGAAACAGGCGGTTAGCTGCGGAAAGTGGGATCACCCCTGCGCCGACCTGTGCAGCGCCTATCGATCGGTATGTCCGAAGGCAGTCTAGCGCCGACTGACTGGCGTTGGTCGGTGTCATCGCATTGCACTACAGCTAGGGTCAAGTGCCGACGATGTTCACGGTCGCGACGAACGACGTCTATCGTAATCTGGGAACCAGTACGGCGCCGCTCTGGGCCGCTGTACGCTGGTTGCAAAGGCTCGGACTGCGTCGTCTCGCCGACGGAGTCGGATTCGAGGGCTGTTGCGTATGTACGGATCATGATGATGAACCTTCTCGTTGCGGGGCTGAGATATGCAGCGCCCAACATCCGCAAGTTAAGCGCCGGGCCCGTCGTTTCACAGTGAATCTGAAGCATCAAAGTTGTGACGTATGCACACGCGGGCGAAGCGCTCAGCGTGCGCGTTGCGCACGCGCTGTGTGCAAGGCTCATCCGTTGGGCTTATGTCACCGGTGCGAGCGAGCGCGGTGGCGTTCAGCCGCCGCCAGCGTAGCCGTTTTGCCGCCAGGCCTCGAACACGACCACCGCCACCGCATTGCTCAGGTTCAGGCTGCGCTGGCCGGGGCGCATAGGTAAGCGCAGACGTTGAACCTCGGGGAAGGCATTGCGCACGGCGGCTGGCAAGCCGGCGGTTTCACTGCCGAAAACAAACCAATCACCGGCTCGCCATATCGCGTCAGACAACGTCACGTTGCCGCCGGTCGTGAAAGCAAACATTCGCTCGGGCTTGGGCTGCGCGCTACGCAGAAAGTCTGCCCACGATGCGTGGCGCTTGACGTTTGCTGTTTCTTGATAGTCCAGTCCCGCACGCCGCAGCAGCTTGTCGTCCATCGAAAACCCCAGCGGTTCTATCAGATGCAGCGCGCAGCCGGTATTGGCTGCAAGCCGAATCACGTTGCCCGTGTTGGGCGGAATTTCGGGCTGAATAAGAACAATATTGAACATGCCGATGTGAGTTCAGAGATCTGTGATCCGCGGTGTGCGTGCGACCACCCATACCTGCACCGACTTGGCGCCAGCGCCCAGTAAAGTGCGGGCTATTTCGGCGGCGGTTGCGCCGCTGGTCATCACGTCGTCGAGCACGGCCACGGTTTGCTCGCGCAGTTCGTCCGCGCGGCGCGGCGCGACAGCGAAAGCGCCGCGCACGTTGGCCGCGCGTTGGGCCAACGGCAGCGACAGTTGCTGCGGTGAGTCTTTCACGCGCAACAGCCAGCGCGGATGCGTGGTGCACCCCAACGCGGGCGCCACCCGGCGCGCCAGTTCCCAAGCTTGGTTGTAGCCACGCTCGCGCAAGCGCTGAGCGCTCAAAGGCACTGGCAATAGCCAGCCGGGGCGTGGCAGCTCGCCTTTGCCGTACGCCTCGATCACGCGTTGCGCCAGCACAGTGGCCAAGTCCAGGCCTGCGTGGAACTTCAGTGCCGTGATCAAGCCATCCCATGGGTACTTGTAGTCCACCGCGGCAAGTGCGTGTTCGAAGGGGGGCGGCTGTTTCAGGCATGCGCCGCAGGTGCGTACGCCTATGGGCACCTCGATCGCGCACCGCTCGCAGCGCGGGCAAGGCGCGACGTAACGGGTGATGCAATCAGCGCACAAACGCTGCCAGTCCCAGGCATGGCACACCGCGCACTGACTGGGCAGGCCGCGCAGCGGTGGCCCGAAGTGTTGCAGCAAGCCGGTGAACATCAGCTCAATATACTGGGATGCCATGCTCGCGCCGCCGTCACCTTCTGCTAAGACCGCACCCGTCGCCAGGCCAGTCGATGCCAACGCTGTCGATAGCGCTTTGCGCCGCCTGTCCCGTCAGCCACAGCCCCCGTGGCTGCATGCCGAAGTGGCGCGGCGCATGGCGCAGCGCCTTGCCGTCGTCAAGTTGCGACCAGCCACCGTGTTGGATTGGTGGGGTTACACGGGCGCCAGTGCGGCCTTGTTGGCGCAGGCTTACCCGCAAGCACGGCGCGTGGTGGTCGAACCCAGCGCAGCGCTGGTGCAACGCAGCATGGCCGCAACAGTCAGCCCTTGGTGGTCACCGCGCCGTTGGTTGCGGCCGAAGGTGGAAGTCGCGCAAAGTGAACCCGCGCCTCTTTCGGCACAGTTGTTGTGGGCCAACATGATGTTGCACGCCGCGCCCGACCCGCCGAGCCTGATGCAGCGTTGGCAAAGGCTGCTCGCGGCCGATGGGTTTTTGATGTTTTCATGCTTGGGGCCCGACACGGTGCGTGAACTGCGTGCGCTGTACCAGCGCCTGGGCTGGCCAGTCGCGGGGACAGAGTTTGTGGACATGCACGACTTGGGCGATATGTTGCTGCACGCGGGTTTTGCCGACCCCGTGATGGATCAAGAGCACCTGAGTCTGACTTGGAGCAGCCCGCAGGCGCTTCTGGCTGAGTTGCGCGGCATGGGGTGCAACGCGTCGTCTGCGCGTTGGCCGGGGCTGTGCACGCCACGTTGGCACGACAGGCTGTGCCGCGAGCTGCAATCTCTGGCCGGCGCCGATGGCCGGCTGCGCTTGAGTTTTGAGATTATCTACGGGCATGCGTTCAAGGCCGCGCCTCGCCCCCACCCGGCAAGTGAAACGACGGTGGCGTTGCAGGACATGCGCGCTATGCTGCGGCCGGCCACTTCGCCCAAGGCAAATCAGACCGCACCGCCGTCTTATTCACGAATAGGTTCTTAGTCGGCGCTGGCGCTTTGGAGCGTCATTTTTACTTGGTTTTGAATCAACGCTCAAGTTACCAGCGCGGGGTGCCGATACATCCATAGCCGATACCCTGGCGGTGGCTCCCGATTCCGTGTCGCGCGGAAGTCGATGGCGACCTTGCCCTACAGTAAGTAACACACTAGGTGATGCCGAAAATGATCGACTTGACAAGCTTGGCGGCCATACAAGTCCCGTCAGTGATGGTTTTGGCCGCGCTGGCGTTACTGTGGTGCGCTTCACTGGTGGCGTTGCAGACCGTGCAACGCAAAGACGTTGCAACGCGCAGCCGGCGACTCGGCAGCTTCGTGGTTGGCTCCACCGCCGTTGGCGTCGGTTGGTGGGCCACGCTCATTTGCGCCTACGCCTCGGTCGCTGGAGACGCCACCATTGCCATGCCGGCACTGCGGGCCACAGCGCTTCTTGCCCTGACCACCGTGATCGCTGCTCTTTCGTTGTTTGCCGGCTGCAGTGCTGCGCGCTGGCAAGTTGTACTGGGGGTATTGGCCGGTGCAGGCGGATGGTTGGGCATGCAAGTGGGCTGGGCAAACGCGCTCGAACTGCCCATCCCGCCGTCGATCATTGTCAGTCTCGCCTTGGCAGGCCTCATCAGCCAAGGTGCTTTGGTTCTCCAGCTCGCGCGCGTACATCGCAGCCCCAACCATGTGGCGCTGCCGCGATTGGCCCGGTTAGCAGTGTTGCCTGTGGCGACGACCGCATTGCCGGTGCTGGTGCTGCCGCTGACCCTGGCCCCGCCCATTGCGGCATCGATCATGCCCGGTCCCGAATTGCTGTATGCGCTGCTGGCCGCCATCATCATGCTGCTCGAGCTGAGAACTCAGCGGCTCGAACGTCTGCTCGAAAACAGGTACCTGCAGCTGAACGATCAGCTGCGTAAAACCAAGGCGAAACTCGAGCGCAAGCCTTCCGTTGATCAGCTGACCGGCCTGTCTAACCGGTTCGGTGTCGAATTGACACTGGTATCTGCGGCTGCCATCGCCGAGAAAAATGGGGGGCGTGTCGCTTTGCTCTACATCGGCTTCGATGGTTTCAAACATGTCAACGACTCGTATGGACACTCGTTAGGTGACTCGGTTCTGACCACACTGGCGGCGCTCTTGGTGGAACACACGCGCAAATTGATCAAGGCCCCGCAAATCGTTGCACACAGTGTCGGTCGAGTCGGTGGCGCAGAGTTCGCAGTGCTCTTGACGGGTCAACTCGACCGCAGCAGCGTTGTCTACGCGGCAAACCAGTTGCAGCAGGTGCTGGAAGTCCCCTTGGTGTGCAATCAACACGAGGTGGCGCTGTCGGCATCGATTGGCGTGGCGTGTTTTCCCGAGGGCGGCGCCGCCAAGATGCTGCTGTCCCACGCAGATTCAGCGATGCAGGCTTCCCGGCGGGCAGGCGGCGCGAACTTTGCGTTCTTCGAGCCGCACATGATGGATGATGCGCGCGCGCAGCAGGAACTGCTGCGCGATCTACGTTGCGCGATAGACGAGAAGAAACTAGAGCTGTTCTACCAACCGAAGATCGACGCGCGCAGTGGACAGGTCACGGCCGCCGAGGCACTGTTGCGCTGGAATCATCCGACGCGGGGCATGATCAGCCCAACGGTTGTTGTTCCGCTCGCCGAGCGCTACGGTCTGATCGGCGCGTTGGGGAACTGGGTCATTGAGGACGCCTGTCGCCAAGCCCGGGTGTGGCGCGAGCATGGTCTGAAGATGCGTGTCGCAATCAATCTTTCCGTTTATCAAATGCGCCAAGACGACCTGGCCGACCGCATCAAGGATGCCCTCAAGCGCTATGGCATCAACCCTTCGCGCTTGACCTGCGAGATCACCGAATCGGTGGCGATGGAAGACACGCAGGCGACCCATCGCACATTCGAGCAGCTTGGCGCCGCCGGTGTCCACTTGTCCATCGACGATTTTGGCACTGGTTACTCGAGCCTGAGCTATCTGCGCAAACTACCCGCCGCCGAGCTGAAGATCGACCGTAGTTTTGTCATGGATCTGGAGACCAGCAGCGATGCACGGGCCGTGGTTGAAGCGGTGTTGAAGCTGGCACACACCATAGGCCTGAAGGTGGTGGCAGAGGGCGTTGAAAATGAAAAGCAACGCGAGATTCTTCTCCAACTAGGTTGCGATGAATTCCAAGGCTATTTGTTCGCCAAACCCATGTCGGCGCGCGCGCTTTTGATCTGGGCCATGGATGACATGCCAGCAAAAAACGAGTTTCGTGCCTCGCTCTTCTCCGAAACGACGACACCTACTGAAATCATGCCCGAGCTAAAACCGCCAGCGAGTGGGCCAGCGCCAACGATCGACAAAATCAAACTCGACTAAGGTTTGATCGCCCCGGGGGAGCCCCACCTTCGGGGTTTCCTACAATTGGTGGCATGAGCAACAAAGTGGGCTACACACGGGGCGCAGCGCTGGCCCGGATTCTGCCGCAGCGCATCGCTATCCTCGATGGCGCCATGGGTACGATGATTCAGCGCCACAAGCTTTCGGAGGCTGATTTCCGCGGGACGCAGTTTGCCGATCACCCGTCAGACCTCAAAGGCAACAATGAATTGCTGCAGCTCACGCAGCCCGAGGTGATTCGTGAGATCCACGAACAATACCTGGCCGCGGGTAGCGACATTGTCGAGACCAACACCTTCGGCGCTACCCGTATTGCGCAGCAAGACTATGGTTTGGCGCATGTCGCTCGCGAGATGAACGTGGCTGCGGCTCGCATCGCACGCGCCGCCTGCGACAAGCACACGACGCCGGACCAGCCGCGCTTTGTCGCCGGCGCTATCGGCCCCACACCGCGCACGGCGAGCATCAGCCCCGACGTCAACGACCCGGCGGCGCGCAACGTGAGTTTCGACGAGTTGAAAGACGCCTACTTGGAGCAAGTCGAGGGGTTGTTCGAAGGCGGATGCGACCTGTTTCTGGTCGAGACCATTTTCGATACGCTCAACGCCAAGGCGGCCATCTTCGCGCTCGACGAATGGATGGAGGCCAGTGGCGAGCGCCTGCCGGTCATCATTTCCGGCACGGTGACAGACGCCTCGGGGCGAATTCTGTCGGGCCAAACAGTGGGCGCGTTTTGGCATTCGGTGCGCCATGCGCGCCCGCTGGCGGTGGGTTTGAACTGCGCCCTCGGTGCCACATTGATGCGGCCCTACATTGAGGAGTTGAGCAAGGTAGCGGGCGACACGTTCATCAGTTGCTACCCCAACGCCGGCCTACCCAACCCGATGAGCGATACCGGCTTCGACGAAACACCCGACGTAACCGGCAGCTTGATGGAGGACTTCGCCAAGGCCGGCTTTCTGAACATCGCCGGTGGCTGCTGCGGCACCACGCCCGAGCACATTGCACAGATCGCGGCAAGGGTGAGCCGCTTTCAGCCGCGTTGCCTGCATGCCGGCGCACCGCCCAGTCGGCTTCAGTCTGCGTGATTCAAGCTTGGACGTCTGCTGCGGCATTGGCGTTTGAGATAATCGACGCTACTACTTGGAGACCACCATGGATGCCCCTGTCAAGTCGAGCACGAAACCCGAGAAAGCCAAGGCCTTGCAGGCTGCGCTGGCGCAAATTGAAAAACAGTTCGGCAAGGGCTCGGTTATGCGCTTGGGCGAGGGTGAGCCCATCCGCGACATCGAGGTCGTCTCGACCGGCTCGCTGGGGCTTGATATCGCGCTGGGCGTAGGCGGTCTGCCGCGCGGGCGGGTGATCGAAATCTATGGCCCCGAGTCGTCGGGCAAAACCACGCTCACATTGCAAATCATCGCCGAAATGCAAAAACAAGGTGGCGTCAGTGCGTTCATCGATGCCGAGCACGCGCTGGACGCGCAGTACGCCGAGAAGCTGGGCGTCAACCTGCAAGAGTTGCTGATCTCGCAGCCCGATACCGGTGAGCAGGCGCTGGAGATTGTCGATGCGCTGGTGCGCTCGGGCGCGGTGGACTTGGTCGTGATCGATTCTGTGGCTGCACTCACTCCCAAGGCCGAGCTCGAAGGTGATATGGGAGACAGCCTGCCTGGCTTGCAGGCCCGGCTGATGAGCCAGGCGCTGCGCAAGCTCACCGGATCGATCCAGAAGACCAACACCATGGTCATCTTCATCAACCAGATACGCATGAAAATTGGTGTCATGTTTGGCTCGCCAGAAACCACCACTGGCGGCAACGCGCTCAAGTTCTACGCGTCGGTACGACTGGACATCCGGCGCATCGGGTCGATCAAGAAGGGCGACGAAGTCATAGGCAGCGAAACCAAGGTCAAGGTGGTGAAGAACAAAGTCGCGCCGCCGTTCAAGACCGCCACCTTCGACATCCTGTACGGTGAAGGCATCAGCCGGGAAGGCGAAATCATCGATATGGGTGTCGAAGCCAAGGCGGTCGAGAAGGCGGGCGCATGGTATGCCTACAAGGGCGAGAAGATCGGCCAAGGCAAGGACAACGCGCGCGAGTTTTTGCGTGAAAACAAAGTTCTTGCGGTAGAAATTGAAAACAAAGTCCGCGCAGCGATGGGCATTTTGCAGCTACCCACCACTGGCCAACCCGCCTGAAGTTCGGCCCCTCAGATGCGGCTCTGGAACCTGAGGTGCCCCCACCGACGCTGAAAGCGCGCGCCGTTCAGTGGCTTGCCCAACGCGAGCACAGCCGCAGCGAGTTGCGCCGCAAACTGTTACGCCACGCACGCGCAGGCAACGACGACCCGGCCGGGGCTGCCGAGCAGGTCAACGCCTTGCTCGACTGGCTGGAGGAACATCACTACCTGTCACAAGACAGGTTTGTGCAATCCCGCGTTCATGTGCGCGCCGCACGCTACGGCAATCTGCGTATCCAACGCGAGTTGGCGCAGCACGGGTTGAAGCTCCCGCCGGATGCAGCGCAGGCGCTCAAGGACAGCGAGCTCGCGCGTGCGCGCGCTGTGTGGTCGCGCAAGTTCGACGCGCCAGCGGGCGATGCTGCTGCGCGCGCCAAGCAAATGCGTTTTCTCGCGGCACGCGGCTTCACGGCAGAGCTTATCCGTCAGGTGGTGTGTGGTGGCAACGATGACGATTGAGTCGACACCGCGTTTGCTGCAGCCGCAGCGTGCTACATTGCCCGGCTTGCTTGTCTGCGCGCGTCGTCATTGGCGATAGCCCTGTCTAAGGCCATGTCTGCTCAATGCTCGAAGATTGTCACCCCAACCTCTTCCGGCTAAATCGGGGAGAGGGGGCAAGTACACACCCTATCCCGCATCAGCGGGAGAGGGTTGGGGTGAGCAACCCAAGGCCGTAGCGCGGAAGTCTTCCCATTAACGCCAAGACCTTGTCGGTCAGAGATCAAGGAAACCAAGCATGAAGATTCACGAGTACCAGGGCAAAGAGGTTCTGAGCCGCGCCGGCATACCGGTACCGCGCGGCTACCCCGCTTTCACGGTGCAGGAGGCGCTTGAGGCGGCGCAAAAACTGGGTGGGTCGGTATGGGTGGTGAAGGCGCAGATTCACGCCGGAGGGCGCGGCAAGGGCGGCGGCGTGAAGCTGGCGCGTTCGCTGGCCGAGGTGGAAAAGTTTGCGGGTGAAATTCTGGGCATGCAGTTGGTCACCCATCAAACCGGGCCACAGGGCCAGAAGGTGCGCCGCCTGCTGATCGAAGAAGGCGCCAACATCCAAAAAGAGTACTACGTCGCAGCGCTGACCGACCGCACGACACAACGCGTCGTCGTGATGGCATCGAGCGAGGGCGGCATGAACATCGAAGAAGTGGCGCACAGCACGCCCGAGAAGATCATCAAGGTCTTTGTCGACCCAGATACCGGCATGACCTATGCGCAAGGCTTGGAGCTGGCGCAGGGCATAGGCGTACCGCCCGGCAGCCAGGCGCAGGCCGTCGAAGTGTTCGAGAAGCTCTGCGCCTGCTATATGGACAACGATTGCAGCCTGGCCGAAATCAATCCGCTCATTTTGGAGGCTGGCGTCGACGGCAAGCCCAGCAACCTTAAGGCGCTTGATGCCAAATTCAACTTCGACCCCAATGCCCTTTTCCGCCACCCCGAGATCGTGGCCTACCGTGACCTCGACGAAGAAGACCCGGCGGAAGTGCAAGCCAGCAAGTTCGACCTGTCCTACATTCAACTGGGCGGCAACATCGGCTGCTTGGTCAATGGCGCGGGTTTGGCGATGGCCACCATGGACACCATCAAGCTGTTCGGCGGCGAGCCCGCCAACTTTCTCGATGTCGGCGGCAGTGCTACCACCGAGAAGGTGACCGAGGCTTTCAAAATCATGCTCGGCAACCCCAAGGTGCAGGCCATTCTCGTCAACATCTTCGGTGGCATCATGCGCTGCGACACCATTGCCGAGGGCGTGATAGCGGCCTGCAAAGCGGTCAACCTTAACGTTCCGCTGGTGGTGCGCATGAACGGCACCAACGAAGACTTGGGCAAGAAGTTGCTGGCCGAAAGCGGCCTGCCCATCATCAGCGCTGACACCATGGCCGAAGCCGCGCAAAAGGCCATGACCGCCCTGGAGAAGAGACCATGAGCATCCTCATCAACAAAGACACCAAGGTCATCACCCAAGGCATCACCGGAAAGACCGGGGCTTTGCACACCCGCATGTGCCGCGACTATGCCAACGGCAAGCGCTGTTTTGTCGCTGGGGTCAACCCCAAAAAGGCGGGCGAAAGTTTTGAGGGGATCCCCATTTTTGCCGGCGTGCGTGATGCCGTCAGCGCAACAGGCGCCACTGTCAGCGTGATTTACGTACCGCCGGCGGGCGCGGCGGCCGCCATTTGGGAAGCGGTCGAAGCCGAGCTCGACCTGGTCGTCTGCATCACCGAGGGCATCCCGGTGCGCGACATGCTCGAGGTGCGCAACCGAATGAAAGCCAAGCAAGCCGCTGGTGGCAAACAAACACTGCTGCTTGGCCCCAACTGCCCAGGCCTGATCACGCCCGACGAAATCAAGATCGGCATCATGCCGGGGCATATACACCGCAAAGGCCGGGTCGGTGTGGTCTCGCGTTCGGGCACGTTGACCTACGAAGCAGTCGCGCAGTTGACAGACATCGGCTTGGGCCAATCGAGCGCGGTCGGCATCGGTGGCGACCCGATCAACGGCCTCAAGCACATCGATGTCATGCGGCTGTTCAACGACGACCCCGATACCGAGGCCGTCATCATGATCGGCGAGATCGGCGGCCCCGACGAGGCCGAAGCTGCACTTTGGTGCAAGGCCCACATGAAAAAACCCGTCGCCGGATTCATTGCCGGCGTGACCGCGCCACCCGGCAAGCGCATGGGCCACGCCGGCGCGCTGATATCGGGTGGGGCCGATACCGCAGAGGCCAAGCTTGCGATCATGCAAGAGTGCGGCCTGGCGGTGACGCGCAATCCGTCGGAAATGGGCAAGCTGCTCAAAAGCTTGCTCTAGAACCTATCTCATAATCATTCGCGCGCTGCGTTGAGGCCAAAATCGCTGTTGGCTAGACGCTTGCCGAAGCCCATATTGGGAATATGCGCAAGGCAAGCAACGCCGCCAGCGGCGATTTTGGCCTCAACCCTTCGGGACGGGGGCAATGCGGGCGCGCTGCAGCGTCGGCCTCGCTACCCATATGCCCGATATGGGTGCGCTCGGCCTTCTCGCATCGCATCCCGAATTGCCACCGTCGCACACGTGAATGATTATGAGATAGGTTCTGCTAACGCTGGCCGAATATTGCGCTGCCGACGCGCACCACGGTAGCACCTTCGACGACGGCGGCCTCCAGGTCGTCGCTCATCCCCATCGATAGCGTGTCGAGGCTCAGCCCCTGCGCCTTCAACGCTTCGAACAGTTCGCGCAGCGCGCGATGTGGTCCGCGCTGTGCCTCAAAGGTTTGCGCGGGTTGTGGAATAGCCATCAATCCGCGCAAACGCAGCCGGGGCAGCTCGTCCAAGGCGTGGGCGACGGCGCTTACCTCCTCAGGCATCAGCCCGCTCTTGCTCTTTTCGGCGCTGATATTGACTTGCAGGCAAACGTTCATGGGCGCCAACCGTTCAGGACGACGTGTATTCAATTGCTCAGCCAACTTCAGCCGGTCCACGCTGTGCACCCAGTCGAAGTGCTCCGCCACCAAACGGGCCTTGTTGCTCTGCAGCGGGCCTATCATGTGCCACTCTATGCCGGGCCGCAGGTCACCCAGCAGTTCGATTTTGGCCAACGCTTCTTGCACATAGTTCTCACCGAAGCAACGCTGACCGCAGGCGTAAGCCTCGCGCACACGGTCGGCTGCCACGGCCTTGCTCACTGCCAACAGCGCAATGCCTGGCACAGGCCGTTGCGCAATGGCACATGCTTGCGCAATGCGAAGGTGGACCGCTTGTAACTGGGTGCGAATTGTCGTCATAATCTGCCGAGAGTATCGCGTTCAGCCGGACAGGGCTGTGGTGAGGACTTGGCGAGGGCAGTATTGCGGAAATCCTCTCACAACAGCCAAGAACTTACCGGTTAACGCCCATTCCCGGCACATAAACACCAAGCTCAACAGACACCACTCATGGATATCACCCAACTGCTGGCGTTCTCGGTCAAGAACAAAGCTTCCGACCTTCACTTGTCTGCCGGCCTGCCGCCGATGATCCGGGTGCATGGCGACGTGCGGCGAATCAACGTCGATCCGCTGGAGCACAAGCAAGTGCACGAGATGGTCTACGACATCATGAACGACTCGCAACGCAAAGCGTACGAGGAAATTTTGGAGTGCGACTTCTCGTTCGAGATCCAGGGCTTGGCGCGTTTTCGGGTCAATGCTTTCAACCACAACCGCGGTTCAGGCGCGGTGTTTCGTACCATTCCTTCAAAAATTCTTTCGCTCGAACAGCTCAACGCACCCAAGGTGTTTGCTGAATTGGCGTTGAAGCCGCGCGGCTTGGTACTGGTCACGGGGCCCACGGGTTCCGGCAAGTCCACCACCTTGGCCGCCATGGTCAATCACTTGAACGAAACGGAATACGGTCACGTACTCACGGTGGAAGACCCCATAGAGTTCGTTCACGAGTCTAAGAAGTGTTTGATCAACCAACGCGAAGTAGGCCCCCACACCATGAGTTTTGCCAATGCGCTGCGTTCGGCACTGCGCGAAGACCCGGACGCAATACTGGTCGGCGAAATGCGCGATCTTGAAACAATCCGATTGGCACTGACTGCCGCCGAAACCGGTCACTTGGTCTTTGGCACCCTGCACACCAGTTCGGCCGCCAAGACCATCGACCGCATCGTCGATGTGTTTCCTGCGGCTGAGAAAGAGATGGTGCGCGCGATGTTGTCCGAATCGCTGGTGGGGGTGATTTCGCAGACGCTGTGCAAGCTCAAGGACGGCTCAGGCCGGGTCGCGGGCCACGAGATCATGCTGGGCACAGCCGCGATTCGCAATCTGATACGCGAGGCCAAAATTGCTCAGATGTACTCGGCGATCCAGACCGGTAGCAACATAGGTATGCAGACGCTAGATCAAAACCTTGCCGACTTGGTACGGCGCAATGTCGTCTCCCCAGCCGAAGCGCGCAGCAAGGCCAAGTTCCCCGATAACTTCCCAGGTTGAGGAACGGGCGCACCGCAGGACCTCAGCCGTGTCTTTGATAAAGAGTTTGTTGCCCAGATTGAAACCCACGCCGGCCGAGCCCGCCGCCGCGCCTGTGGGTGGTGACTCGGCTTTTTCGTCATCCACCCAGTTCGGCGAACGCGCTGACGAAGCAGAAGTGTTCACCACCTGGGCCGAACGTGCACCAGCCATCGGCGCCCAACTTTGCGATCCTGTACTAGGCGCAGAACTTTTCCGCGGGCTTTGGGAAGCTGATCGCCACGGTGCCTCGCTCAACGCGGAACAGCGTAAAGGCATGCTCCACTATCTTCAGTTTTTCAAGGTGCCGGCTGGGCAGGACGTGATTTGCCAAGACGAGCAAGGCGACTATATGCTCATGGTGCTCGAGGGAACAATCGCGGTCGACCGGATACAGCCCAAAGGCGGTCGAACCCGGCTCGCCGAAGCGCAGGCAGGCGACATGCTAGGCGAGATGTCGTTGCTCGACGCTGGTGCGCGCTTTTCCACCTGCACGACGCTCACGCCCTGCACGCTGGCGGTGGTGGACGCGCAACGGCTGGGTGAGATGATCGATCTTGAGCCTCGCGTTGGGATGGCCTTACTGGCATCGCTAGCGCGGCGCCTGTCGTTGCGGCTGCGGCTGGTGAGTGCGCGACTGAATGCCTTGTTGGCGCGCGAAGAGGCATAGTAGGCACGGCAGATGCCAGTACACTGGAGAGAGCATGGAACGAGACCAAGCATCCAAATTCATCAACGACTTGCTGCGCTTGATGGTGTCGCGCAATGGGTCTGACTTGTTTTTGACGGCAGAGTTCCCCCCTGCCATCAAGGTCGATGGCAAAGTGACCAAAGTCTCGCCGCAACCGTTGACCGATCAGCATACGTTGGCGCTGACGCGAGCGGTGATGAACGACAAGCAAACCGCCGAGTTCGAGCGCACGAAAGAGTGCAACTTTGCTATCTCACCGCAGGGTATAGGGCGTTTTCGCGTCAATGCTTTCGTGCAGCAAAGCCACGTCGGGCTGGTCCTGCGCACGATTCCCAGGGAATTGCCCACCATCGACGGCTTGGGTCTGCCCCATGTGCTTAAAGACGTCGCCATGACCAAGCGCGGCTTGGTAATTTTTGTGGGGGCAACCGGCTCGGGCAAGAGCACTTCCCTGGCGTCCATGGTCGATTACCGCAATGAGCACTCGTATGGGCACATCATCACGATCGAAGACCCGGTCGAATTTGTGCACGCACACAAGAACTGCATCATCACGCAAAGAGAAGTTGGCATCGATACCGAAGGCTGGGGGGCGGCGTTGAAAAACACCTTGCGCCAGGCGCCCGACGTCATCTTGATGGGTGAGATCAGAGATCGCGAGACGATGGAACATGCGGTGGCTTTCGCCGAAACCGGCCACCTGTGCATGGCAACTCTGCACGCCAATAGCGCCAACCAGGCGCTTGATCGTGTCATCAACTTTTTCCCCGAAGAGCGGCGCGCGCAGCTGTTGATGGATTTATCCTTGAACCTGAAGTCACTGGTGTCGCAGCGGCTGCTGCCGCGTCAGGAAGGCAAGGGCCGCATTGCGGCAGTTGAAATATTGCTCAACACGCCGCTGATCAGCGAGCTGATCTTCAAGGGCGAGGTAACCGAAATCAAGGACATCATGAAGCGTTCGCGCGAACTTGGCATGCAAACCTTCGACCAAAGCCTCTTCGACCTGTACGAGAGCCAGGCGGTGACGTACGAAGACGCGTTGCGCAATGCCGACTCGGTCAACGATTTGCGCTTGCAAATCAAGCTGCACAGCCAGCGCGCCCGCAACACCGATCTCGCCGCCGGCACGGAACACCTGACCATCGCTTGACGCAGCCACTGCAGCTGGGTTCGCCGGAAGGCCCTGCGCGGCACCACGCAACGGAGTTGCGTGCTGCGCCAAACACCGGCTCAGGGCTTGGTCGCGGTGCCGTTTGCCTTTTTCTTGTGCATAGCGGCCAGCTCGGCTTCGGTCAATATCTCGAACACCTGCACCACTTTTTGCACCCCCCCGACAGCGCGCGCCAATCCAGAGGCGCGACTGGCTTCGCGTTCGGTGACGCGGCCCATCAGGTAAACCGTGCCGCGCTCGGTGACGACCTTGATGCTGTTGGCAAACAGGTCGCGCGCGTTGACCAACTGTGCTTTTACCTTGCCGGTGATGATGCTATCGCTGGAGCGGCTGGTGATCGAACTGTTGCCGACCACGCCGAGATCGTTGACGATCGCACGCACATTCTGAATGCGGGACACAATCCGCTCCACGGTGTCTTTGTCAGCTTGTGTCGGCACCTCACCGGTGATGAGGACCATGCGGTTGTAGCTGGTGGTGTTAACGTGGGCGCGGCCGCCTAGCAGCTCGTTGATGCGGCTGATCGACCTCAGCTCAATGGTCTCGTCCTCTACCTGCGCACCCGACGTGCGGCGGTCGGTTAATACCAGCGAGCCACCGACCACCGCGCCACCCAGCAACAACGGAGCGCATGCGCAAAGTAAACAGGCAGCCAATACAGCACCGGCTAGCCAGCCGTAGGATCGTGGGTAAGGGCGTTTCACGTGATCTCCTGTTCGCCTAACAACTGCGTATCCACGGCGTCGCACAAACAATGAAGGACGAGGATATGTGCTTCTTGAATGCGAGCAGTGCGTTCATGCGGCACACAGATGTCGACATCGGTTTCGGTGAGCGCTGCGCCTATTTGGCCGCCTTGGCGTCCCGTCAGCGCTATCACCGTCATCTCTTTGGCATGCGCTGCTTGCACGGCGGCCAACACATTGGCCGAGTTGCCGCTGGTGCTGATAGCCAGCAAAACGTCGCCCGGCGCGCCGAGCGCCTGTACTTGTTTGGCGAAGATGGCGTCAAAATCGTAGTCGTTGCCGAGCGCGGTCAGCACCGAAGTATCGGTGTTCAATGCAATGGCGGCCAATCCAGGCCGCTCGCGCTCAAAGCGCCCGACGAACTCGGCAGCAAAGTGCTGCGCGTCGGCGGCGGAACCGCCGTTGCCGCAAGCCAGCACCTTGCCACCCGCCGTAATGCAAGCCACCACAGCGTGAACCGCGTCGGCAATGGGGCGCGAGAGGCTCTCGGCGGCCGCGTACATCAGGTCGGCGCTGTCGAAGAACTGCTGCAAGATACGCTGTTCGAGCATAGCTGCCCATGATATGTCAAGACGCCGCAAGCGGCCTCCAGGGCCCCTTGCCTCCCCGGCCATCGCATCGCAGCGGCGGCGCGGTGGGGTGGAAAACGGCAGCGCAATACTGAATAGAAACACTGCGCTGCCGGGCGGAGTAAGGCCGCATCACACACGGCGTAGCCCCAACTGGCGCGCACGGGTGGCTGGTGTTTCCGGTCGTAATGTCTTTTCAAGGCGCGTCATTGAATTTTGCAAACCGGCTTGCTTGCTACCATCGCGCGCACGCTTACTCGGGTCGCAGTGATCAATAACAAGAGGGCGCATTTCGACCCGATCTCTGCCTCGGCAGAAGGGAGCCGGGTGAGGGTCTTTCAATCTGTGTGTACAACAGACCTTGTTTCAACCAAATTGGCGCGATGGATGCCCATCAGCAGCGGCGTGTTGCCTGGGTAACGATGTTTTTGAAGACTGGCGACGCGGGCCTGACATGTCGTCGGCCGGGCCTTTCGAGGCCGACACTTCGCAAGTGAAGATCGCGGCGCTTGCTTATTTGTTTCGCCGCCCATCCATCACCCGGTTCACACCACGACGTTGACCAACCGGTCTGGAACCACGATGACTTTCTTCGCGGGTTTGCCTTGTGCGAACTTGACGAAGTCGGCGCTGGCAAGCGCCGCGGCTTCGATCGCGGCTTTGCTCGCCGCAGCCGGTACGGTGATGGCGCCGCGCAGCTTGCCGTTGACCTGTAGCATCAGCTCTACTTCTTCTTGCGCCAACGCGGCTTCATCGGATTGCGGCCAGGCTGCATCGAGCAAGTCGCCGTATCCGGCCGCGTAGCCCAACGCTTGCCACAGCGCGTGCGTGATGTGCGGGCAGGCGGGGTAGAGAACGCGCAGCAAGATGCCCAAGGACTCGCGCACCACAGCAGGCTCGCCGGTCTTGAACGATTCGAGCGCGTTGAGCAACTTCATCGCGCCGGAGACAACGGTGTTGTACTGCATGCGGTCGTAGTCGTAGCTGACCTGACGCAACACGCCGTGAACTTCGCGGCGCAAAGCTTTGGCCTGCGCGCCCAGCGGGTTTTCAACAGCTCCCGCTGTTTGCACAGTCGTAGCATTCTTGTTCGCGTAGACCCACAGCCGCTTCAAGAAACGGTGCGCGCCCTCGACGCCGGCGTCATTCCATTCCAACGTCTGTTCGGGAGGTGCGGCGAACATGACGAACAAACGCGCGGTGTCTGCGCCGTAGCGGTCGATCAAGTCTTGCGGATCGACGCCGTTGTTCTTTGACTTGGACATCGTCGACCAACCTTCGTAGCTCACCGGTTCGCCGTCGCTGCGCTCAGTCGCCGAGATCACGTTGGCGTGTTCGTCGCGCTCGACGACGAGGTCGCGCTCCCAAAAGTATTCTTTGCCACCTTGGTCGTGCGTGCGCGAGTACGCCTCGTTGAGCACCATGCCTTGTGTCAACAGCTTGATGAAGGGCTCGTCAACCGCAACAAGCCCCAAGTCGCGCATGACCTTGGTCCAGAAACGAGCGTAGAGCAGGTGCAAGATGGCATGCTCGATACCGCCGATGTATTGGTCCATCGGCATCCAGTAGCGCGCGCCTTCGCCAACCATAGACCGATCGTTGTGCGGGTCGCAATAACGCATGAAGTACCACGCGCTGTCGACGAAGGTGTCCATGGTGTCGGTCTCGCGCCGGGCCGGTTTGCCGCATGTCGGGCACGCCACGTTGACGAAAGCAGCGCACTTGGCGAGTGGGTTGCCAGAGCCGTCGGGGATCAGGTCTTCGGGTAACACGACCGGCAGGTCTTGCTCGGGCACCGCCACGGGCCCGCAAGCCTGGCAATGAACCATGGGTATCGGCGTGCCCCAATAACGCTGACGGCTGATGCCCCAATCGCGCAGGCGCCAGGTTGTTTGCTTGCCGCCCAGGCCGTGCGCTGCCAAGGCGTGCGCGATGGCGTCCACCGCCGCTTGATAAGCCAGCCCGCTGTAGAGATCTGAATTGATGGTAACGCCGCGCTGCTTGTCGGCGTACCAGTCTTGCCAGTGGTCGTAACTAAAACGCTCGCGGTCGACCGCAATGACTTGCAGGATAGGAATGCCGTACTTTTTAGCAAAGGCGAAGTCTCTCTCATCGTGCGCGGGCACACCCATCACCGCGCCGTCGCCATAAGCCATCAGCACGTAGTTGCCCACCCACAGCGGAACCGCCTGGTGGCTCAGCGGGTGGGTAACAAAAAGCCCGGTGGGCATGCCCAGCTTGTCACGCGTCGCCAGTTCGGCTTCGGTGTTGCCGCCGGCGCGGCAGTCCTCAATAAAGGCGGCGAGTTGCGGGTTGCCTGCAGCGGCGTGCAAGGCCAGCGGGTGTTCTGGCGCCACGGCGCAAAACGTCACGCCCATGATGGTGTCGGCGCGGGTGGTGAAGACGTAGAGCTTGCCGCCTTGTATCAGTTGGCCATCGGTGCCCTTGATGTCGTGCGGGAAGGCAAAGCGCACACCCTCACTTTTACCGATCCAGTTCTCTTGCATCAGCTTGACGCGCTCTGGCCAACCCGGCAGCTTGTGCTGCACGTGGTCCAGCAGCTCGTCGGCGTAACGGGTGATGTTCAGGTAGTAGCCTGGTATTTCACGCTTTTCGATCGGTGCGCCCGAGCGCCAGCCGCGCCCGTCAATCACCTGCTCGTTGGCGAGCACGGTCTGGTCGACCGGGTCCCAGTTGACGACTTGGGTGCGGCGCTCGGCAATGCCGCGCTGCAACATGCGCAAGAACAGCCACTGGTTCCACTTGTAGTAGCTTGGCGAGCAGGTGGCCAACTCGCGGCTCCAATCAATGGCCAGACCCATCGCCTGCATCTGGCCCTTCATGTGGGCGATGTTTTCGTAAGTCCATTTCGCAGGGGGCACTTTATTCTTCATGGCCGCGTTTTCGGCCGGCAGGCCGAAGGCATCCCAGCCCATGGGCATCAGCACGTTCATTCCCTTCATGCGCAACTGGCGTGTGAGCATGTCGTTGATGGTGTAGTTGCGCACATGGCCCATGTGTAGCTTGCCGCTCGGGTAAGGCAGCATCGAGCAGGCGTAAAACTTTGGTTTGGTGGTGTCTTCGGTCACGCGATAGGCGTCGCGCGCTGCCCAATGCGCCTGGGCGGCTTGCTCTACGGCTTTGACGTCGTAGCGGATCGGATCAGGGGTGGTCATGCGGGCAGGCGCCAAGGCATATGTGCGCCTGGTGAGGCACGGACCTTAGTTTATTTCAGAAGGCCGCCCAGTTCAGCAGGCAGCGTGCATTCTCTCTGAGTTTGCGCTGTTCCCGGCCGTTCGTGCAAAAATCATCTTTTGCCGCAGATTGCTTTCCATCGGCTAAGAACCTATCCGTGAATAAGACGGCCCTGCGTTGTGACGACAATGCGATGGATGCTAGGCGCAAGCCGCAGCCCAGGGTGGTGCCCTGCGCAAGGCTTGCAACGACGCAGACGCGCATTGTCGTCACAACCCTTCGGGCCGGCGCCTCATTGGGCACATGCGGGTGTCGCAAGCCGCTTGTGGTGAACCACACCACGGCGCGTCTTGCTCCTACGCCTGTGCCCAATGGGGCGCCGGCGCAGGGTCGTCTTATTCACGGATAGGTTCTAACTGGGCTAACGCGCTCTTGAACCAGACGAGGTCGAAAATGAGAAACGTTTTTGTGCTTATGCTCGTTGCTTGCACGCTCACGCTAAGCAGTGGCGCGACGCCAGCACAGGACATTACACCGCCGCAACAAGTCACAGCGCAAAGCGACGACAGCGTCAACGTTGCGGTTGAGGTTGAGGTTGAACCAAGTGCAGAGCCAGCCCAAGCCGCGACCTTACCCGACAAGGGCGACACGTCGTGGATGCTGACCTCGACCGCGCTCGTTCTGTTCATGTCGGTCCCAGGTTTGGCGTTGTTCTATGGTGGGCTGGTACGCAGCAAGAACATGCTCAGCGTCTTGATGCAAGTCTTCGTGGTGTTCTCACTGAGTACGGTGCTTTGGTGCGTCTATGGCTACAGCTTGGCGTTCACGCAAGGCTCGGGCGCGCTCAGTCCGTACATCGGGGGCCTCGACCGCTTGTTTCTGGGCGGCACGTTCAACGCCGACACAGGCGAGTTTTCATTGGCGGCAACTTTCAGCAAGGCCACGCCGATGTACGAACTTGTTTTCGTGGCATTCCAGGCGACGTTTGCCGGCATCAGTTGTTGTCTGATTCTGGGTTCGCTGGTCGAGCGCGTGAAGTTCTCCGCCGTGCTGGTCTTCATGGTGCTGTGGTTTACTTTCGCCTACCTGCCCGTTGCGCACATGGTGTGGTTCTGGGCCGGCCCGGATGCTTACACCAGCGCCGCCGATGTCGACAAGATCAACGCCACCGCCGGTCTGCTCTGGCAATGGGGGGCACTGGACTTTGCGGGCGGTACGGTCGTACACATCAACGCCGGCGTGGCCGCTCTGGTGGGCGCCTACATGCTCGGTAAGCGCATAGGCTACGGCAAAGAATCCATGGCCCCACACAGCTTGACAATGACCATGATCGGCGCGGCGATGCTGTGGTTCGGTTGGTTTGGCTTCAACGCGGGTTCTGCACTTGAAGCCAATGGGTCGGCCGCTTTGGCCTTCGTCAACACCCTTTTAGCCACCGCGTGCGCGGTGTTGACCTGGACACTTGCCGAATGGATGGTCAAAGGCAAGCCTTCCATGCTGGGTGCAGCCTCGGGCGCTGTTGCCGGTCTGGTGGCGATCACACCAGCCGCGGGCAACGTGGGCATCGTCGGCGCTTTCGTTATCGGTTCAGTCGCGGGCTTCATTTGCCTTTGGGGTGTTACCGGATTGAAGAAACTGTTGCGCGTCGATGACTCGCTCGACGTGTTTGGCGTTCACGCCGTCGGGGGAATCGCCGGCGCATTGCTCACTGGCATATTCAACTCACCGTCGCTGGGCGGGCCAGGATTCGTCAACAACTGGTTCGAGATGCAGCCCGGTTACGAGTCCATCATGGCGCAGCTCATCACGCAAGCCAAAGCCGTCGGTTTGACGGTGCTGTGGACTGGCGTGGTGGCCTATATCGCGTTCAAGATCACCGATCGAATCGTCGGCCTGCGCGTGAGCGAGGAAGAAGAGCGCGAAGGTTTGGACACAACGTACCACGGCGAGGTCGCTTACAAAATCTAGCCAAAGGCATCGGCTAGTTAAAGGACGTTTAGAACTTCGAAAAATCTGGCGCGCGCTTCTGGAAGAAGGCGCTGAAGGCCTCCTGCGCCTCGGGGCTGCGCAGGCGCTTAACAAACACTTCGCTTTCGGCGGCGATAGCCTCCAGTACGGCTTGGGAACGCGTACGTCGCAACAGCCGCTTGCTCTCTTGCACGGCACCTGGCGGTAAGGCGTTGAAGCGCTCGGCAACGCGGCGCGCGTGATTGACTACCTCGCCTGCCGGCAGCACAGCGTTGGCGATACCGAGTTCTACCGCCTCGGCACCGGTGAACGGCTCGCCAAGCAAGAGCTTTTCGGCGGCGCGCACATGGCCCATCAACTGTGGCACCAGCAGGCTGGAGGCAAACTCGGGCACCAAACCCAAAGCGACGAAGGGCATCTCCAAACGTGCTTCGTCGCAGACGTAAACGAAGTCGCAGTGCAGGAGCATCGTGGTGCCGATACCGATGGCCGCGCCGGTGACTGCCGCGAGCACTGGCTTGCCGCAGCCCGCCAACGCTCGCATGAAAACATAGACCGACGACTGTGGCCCCTGCGGGGGCCGCTGCATGAAGTCCTCGATATCGTTGCCCGCAGTGAAAATGCCGGGCTGACCGGTGATCAAGACTGCCCGTACCTTGGTGTCGGCTACGGCAACGTCGAGCGCATCGGCCATGGCCTGGTACATGGCGGAGGTCAGAGCGTTCTTCTTCTCGGGGCGCGCCATCTCGATGGTGGCAACGCCATTGAACGTCGCGGTTTTGACGCTCATACCGCTGATTGGGCTTGTGCTCGGTTCAAACGCGCTCGAAGATTCCCGCCGCACCCTGCCCCGTACCGACGCACATCGTCACCATGCCGTACTTCAACCCGCGGCGGCGCAGCGCGTGCACCACGGTGGCGGCGCGTATGGCGCC
>JAOTTZ010000145.1 GCA_029864165.1 Burkholderiaceae bacterium | reverse complement strand
CAGGGGTGAGGGTAGGACGCACGGCAGAGTCAAACGCACCAAGAAGCTGAACGGCCGCAAGGTGTGCCGCCGACATGGGCTATCTTGGCGTGGTTGGCATCCCCAAACCTATACTCGGCCTAGATGATTCAGCATTGCGTGTCAGCAAAAGAGCGCTACCGTGAATCGCTCCGTTTGAAACTACGCCGACCTGCTTGACGCTTAGCGTTAGGTCATCTTTCCCCTCGCACAGGAATACTTCATATGTCTGTCGATCCCGAACTGCGCATGCTCAATATCGATATTCCTTCTCAGCCTGCGTCGCTGGTCAAGTTGTCTTTGCTGCTGGCGGAGGACGAGGTGAACATTCAGTCGTTGAGTCAGCTGATCGAGTCGGATATGGCGCTGGCCGCTGCCGTCCTGAAAGCCGTCAATTCATCGCTCTATGGCTTATCGGGCCGCGTCCAGAACGTGCAGCAGGCCATCACCTACCTCGGTACACGTGAGGTGGCAGCGGTGACTTTCGAAATCGGCCTGCGCGCGGTGTTTCCCCCGATGCCCGAGTTGCTGCCGATATGGCGGCGCGCTGCCGTGCGTGGTCTGCTGATGGGTCGAATCGGTGCGGCACTCAACGTTGATCCTTGGGCGGCGCATTCAGCAGGGCTGTTTGAAGAGTGCGGCAAGGCTGTGCTGCTGCGCCACGACAGTATGCGCTACCTGCCCATGCTGCAAAACGCTGCCGACGACGCAGATTTAATTTCGCTGGAGCATGCCATCTTCGGCGTCAGCAACGACAAACTCGGGGCTGCTTTGTGCGAGAGTTGGGGGCTGGATGGGGCCGCGGTGGCGAGCGTGCGCCACCATGTGAGTGTGATTTCCACGCACGAGTTACCGATGCAGGTGCCACGCCGCGGTATTTGTGCGCTTTCAGCGGTGGCGCATGCGTTGATGACCGACCCCGACACGTTGGACGAAGTGGCGGCGGCGGTTGCCCCGCAGGCCGGCTTGGACGTCGCGATGGTCTTGCGCGGTGCGCGCAAAGTGCAAGAACAAATAGAAGCGGCCACGGTAAGAGGGGGCGCGTGATGGGCGTGCGCAATCGACGTTGTGGATCGCCCGGTTCGCTCAAGAGGCCAGCAGCGTCGTGCAGTACGGCACTGCGTCTGTGCGTGAAGCAATAGCGGATGCATGCGCCTTTGCCGGACAGACGGACTGCTGACATGGATAAACGGGGTGAACGATTGAAGACCAGAGATTGTGAGCGTTGAAGCCGCAGTTGATAATCGAGGCGGGCCATAGCTCACCGCAAGCGCAATACAAGGTACGGTGATCGAGCGGGTCCGAGGAACACGAGGTAACGATGGACGTCAACGAACTGGTGCAAGCTTTACAGACGCTCAATGCCGACGACGCTTTTCGCGCGCGCTTGAGCAACGAGCAGTGGCGCACCTTGTCGAATTACCTCACGCGGCACGAGATTCGTTCCGGCGATCTGCTGGTCAAGCAGGGCGATACGGACCGCACCATGTACTTCCTGGCCAAGGGGTCGATGCAGGTGTTCGCGACGGGCGGAGCACCTGGCAGCAACCGCATCGCTATCCTGCGTCCGGGCTCGGTAGTGGGCGAGCCAGGTCTTTTTGGCGACGGAGAGCGTACCGCCAACGTCGAAGCCATGACGCCTTGCACGGTGTGGGCCATGCGCTCGCCGCGGTTCGAGGAATTGGTACAACGCGCACCCTCCCTGGCGGTGGAGATCCTGCGCGCCGCCGGTGGTGTACTGGCGGCTCGGATGCGCGCGAATATGCTCCACCATGTACCGATAGGCTGACTGCGACCTGCGGTGCCCGGTGGCGTATCGGTAGGCGACGGGGATAGGCAGCGCGCATTGCGATGCCGCCGCGCTCAGCGCGTTGCCATCAGTTTTCCCTCGGCCAGCGCCAGCGGTTCTGCCAGACCCGACAACACCAGGGTGTCACTGCCTTCCATCTGCAAGTCTTCTACCGGCTTCAACACGCGGCCAGTGGTGCGCCGCACAGAAACCACGGTCACGCCCAGCGCCTGTAACTTGAGTTCGCTCAGGGTTCGACCGACCGCGGCTCCTGCGGTTGGCAGTGTCACCGATTGAAGGCGAGCTTGCTGCAGCTCTAGCGCTGTGTCGTCATCGGCGCCGTGAAAGTATCCGCGCAGCAACCCATAACGCGCTGAGCGCTGTTCCTGCACCACGTGAAGCACGCGTCGCATAGGCACGCCAACCAGTGCCAGTGCATGGCTGGCCAGCATCAGCGATCCCTCTATGGCTTCGGGTACGACCTCGGTGGCGCCCGCAGCCCGCAGACGCTCCAGGTCGGCATCATCGATGGTGCGCACCACCACGGGAACCCGTGGTGCGTTGGCCTGGACGAGATGCAGGACTTTCAGTGCTGACGCAGTGTCGTGGTATGTTATTACCACCGCACTGGCTCGAGTCAGACCAGCAGCCATCAGGCTTTGCAACTTCGCGGCGTCGCCGAACACGACGCTGTGACCGGCCGCCGCGGCTTGACGTACACGATCGGGATCGAGATCGAGAGCCATGTACGCGATGGACTCGGTATCGAGCAAGCGTGCTAGGTTCTGTCCGCTGCGTCCATAACCACAAATAATGATGTGTGCGTCGATGTTGATAGCGCGTTTGGCGATGCTGGTCATTGCGACCGATTGCAGCATCCAGTCGGTGCTGGAGAGCTTCATCACGATGCGATTGCTGTATTGAATGATGAACGGCGTGAACAGCATTGATAACACCATGGCGGCCAGCACCGGGCTTTGCAGCGCGGGTGGTATCAAGCGCTCCTGTGCCGCCAGCGTGATCAGAACAAACCCGAACTCGCCCGCCTGCGCCAGGTACAAACCGGTGCGCAGTGCGACGCCAGATGGCGCGCCGAACAGCCGTGCCAAGCCGGTGACGAGCCCAAACTTGAACAGCACCGGTAGGGTGACCATGCTCAACACCAGCAGCCACTGCTCAGCCACTGGACGCCAATCGAGCTTCATGCCGACCGTGATGAAGAAAAGGCCGAGCAAGACATCGTGGAAGGGCTGGATGTCGGTTTCCACCCGGTGCTTGAATTCAGTTTCTGCTATCAGCATACCCGCAAGGAATGCGCCAAGCGCCAACGACAGCCCGGCATGCTCGGTGATCCACGCCAGCCCCAGCGTCACCAACAAAATGTTCAGAACAAACAGTTCGTCGCTCTTGCGACGTGCGACCACGGTCAACCACGAGTGCATGACCCGGGGTCCCCCCACCAGCAGGAGCGTGAGTACGAGCGTGGCCTTCAAGCCTGCCGAGGTGAGCGCGCTGGTCAGGTCGCCGCCCGAGTGGCCTAGCGCTGGAATCAGTACCAGCAGCGGTACCACCGCCAAATCCTGGAACAACAGCACGCCCATGACCTGCCGCCCGTGCGGACTATCGACTTCCAACCGTTCTGCCATCATCTTGACGACAATGGCCGTGCTGCTCATTGCTAGCGCGCCGCCGAGAGCGATGGCGCTGCGCCAACCCAGATCCCACGGCAACTCTATGCGTGATGAAATCCACCCTGCAAAGGCACTGCCGGTTACTACGGCAACGATGGTCAGCACCACTTGGCTCAGGCCCATGCCGAAAACGATGGTTCGCATGCTCTTCAACTTGGGCAGATTGAATTCAAGCCCTATGACGAACATCAAGAAGACGACGCCGAACTCAGCCAGGTATCGGACCCCTTCCGAGTCCTTGGCTAACGCCAAAGCGTTGGGGCCGATCAGCACACCGACGACCAAGTAACCGAGTATGGGCGGTATCTTGACCCACCGACACAGCGCCACGCCGGCCACGGCGAACAGCAGGTAGAGCAACGCTACTTCGAGCGTGGTAGCCATGGCTGATGCGTTTACTTGGGCCGCGAGCGGAAATCGGGATGGTGGGTCTGGGAGCGCGGCAGTTGCGAAGCGTTGAGGCGACAGGCAACAGGCTCCTAGGAGCCTGTCGGACTTGAGTCTGATCTGCTGCGTCAGTGGGAAGAACGGTCCATTTTTACCCGATTTCTCGTTGCATAGGTCCACTATGCGCCTCAAAATCGGGCAAAACTGACCTCGTTCTCCCACTCGGCTCGCTACGATCGCTCAAGTCCGACAGGCTCCTAGAATCGCCATATCGTAATCGAGACCCACATTCGATCTGTGCGACTAGAACGCAAATTCGACGCTGGGCGCGCGCTGGAACTCGCGCGTCGGACCTTGGACATCGAGGCGCAGGCCCTGTTGAGCCTGAAGCCGCGCGTGGGCCAGCCCTTCGCCGATGCAGTGGCATTGATCCTGCGCTGTCGTGGCCGCGTCGTCGTGATGGGAATGGGCAAGAGCGGCCATGTGGGACGCAAGGTCGCGTCCACGCTGTCGTCCACCGGTACGCCCGCGCTATTTGTTCATCCCGCCGAAGCGAGCCATGGCGACTTGGGTATGGTGGCCGCCGGCGACGTGGTGTTGGCCATTTCCAATTCAGGCGAAAGTGACGAACTCATCGCCATCATGCCGGTTTTGAGGCGGCTCGACGTCAGCCTGATCGCAATGACCGGCCGCCGGGACTCAACCCTGGGGCGACATGCTGACCTCAGAATCGATACCACGGTCGACCAGGAGGCGTGTCCGCTCAATTTGACCCCCACCGCGAGCACGACCGCGCAACTTGCACTGGGTGATGCGCTGGCTGTGGCGTTGCTGGACGCGCGCGGGTTTCGTGAAGAGGATTTCGCGCGCTCGCATCCCGGTGGTGCGCTTGGACGCAAACTGCTGACCCACGTGCGTGATGTCATGCGCAGCGGTGACGCAGTGCCTCGTGTGTCGCCGAACACGGCATTCACCGACATGATGCACGAGATGACCCGCAAGGGCTTGGGCGCCACCGCCATCGTCGACGACGCAGGCCAAGTCCTCGGTATCTTCACCGACGGCGACCTGCGCCGTTTGGTAGAAAATGGGCAAGACCTGCGCGCGTTTTGCGCCCGCGACGTGATGCGTGTGCAGCCGCACCAGGTGCGCGAAGGGGCGTTGGCGGCCGATGCGGCGGGCCTGATGGAGCAGCACCGCGTGACCAGCTTGCTGGTAGTCGATGAGACGGGCTTGCTGGTCGGTGCGGTGAACTCCAACGACCTGATGCGCGCGAAGGTCATTTGATGCCATCGTCCCAGCGCTCTTTTCCGATAGGCAAGGCATGACGCCCACATTGCGCTTGCCCGCCGAGCTGTTGCTCAAGGCGCAAGGCATACGCGCAGCGGTCTTTGATGTCGACGGCGTGCTCACCGATGGTCGTATTTACGTTGGCGAGCATGGTGAGGAGTTCAAGGCCTTCAACGCGCTCGACGGCCATGGGTTGAAATTACTGGCGTTGGCAGGCATCACGCCGCTGGTCATCTCTGGGCGCGATTCACCGGCTGTGCGCCGCCGCATGGCCGACTTGGGACTGACGCA
>JAOTTZ010000144.1 GCA_029864165.1 Burkholderiaceae bacterium | reverse complement strand
TGTCACTGCACTGAGGAAGACTGTGCTGTTGCGCGCCGTCGCGGTAGCGGCTGGCCGCGCCTCGCCAGAAGTACCTCGCAACGCCGAGGCGCATTCGAACTTGGCAGAGTTGCCGCCACTCAGCGTCGCCGACGCTCGAGCTCTCGGTCGACTGATCCTCGTTGCTGAGGATGACGAGGTCAATCAAAGGGTTATCTTGCGGCAGCTAGCGCTGTTGGGTTACGCCGCTGAAGTTGCCAGCAACGGCGCTGAAGCGCTCCAAATGTGGAGAAACGGTGGGCATGCCCTGTTGCTTACCGACTTGCATATGCCCCAGCTGGACGGCTACGCGCTGACGCAGATCATCCGCAAAGAGGAAGCAGAGGAAGGACGCGTGGGGCGAGAACGCATGCCGATTCTGGCCTTGACAGCCAACGCGTTGCGCGATGAGGCGACCCGCGCCCGCGCTGCGGGTATGGACGAGTACCTGACCAAGCCGATACTGCTGCGGGACCTGAGCGTTGCGCTGGCGACTTGGTTGCCCAATACCAGCGTCTCGACCTTGCCGGTTGTGGCGGCACAAGACACACAAGTACCTGGGATGAAGAACGTGATGGACATCAGCGTGCTCATAGCATTGGTGGGTGACGACGTGGACGCGGTGCGCGAAGTCCTTAACGACTACCTTGACTCGGCCCGACGCCAGGCGATGGAGTTAACAGTGGCGCGTGCCGAAGACGATATCCGGCAGATCGGTGTGATCACCCACAAGCTTAAATCGTCGTCGCGCTCGGTCGGAGCACTGGCCTTGGCGGACTTGTGCGCCAAGCTCGAGGGCGCAAGCCTGGCCGGACGCAGAGATGAACTTGCGCAATACGCGGCGCAGTTCGATACCGTCACGAAAGAAGTTGATACGTACATCGTTGGCCTTCTTGCCGAAGAGTACGCTTGATACAGCGAGAGGGTCTGATGAACGTCTTAGTCGTTGATGATGAGCCATTCGCACACAAACTGCTGGCGCTACAGTTGAAGAAACTGGGTTGCCAGGACGTGCTGTCATTCGAGTGTGCCTATGACGCCCTGGACTTTATTAGATCCGGGGCCAAGACGATCGCCCTGATTTTTTGCGACTTACAGATGCCAAGAATGGATGGCATAGAGTTTGTTCGCCATCTGGCGGGCATTGGCTACGGGGGCGGCTTGGTGTTTGTCAGCGGCGAGGAAGGGCGAATCCTGCAAACGGCGCAGGCGCTCGCAAAAGCTCACCAGCTTGACATCCTTGGAACCCTGAACAAGCCCGTTGCGACCGACCTGTTGGGACAGGTGCTGGAGCGTGGGTTTTCACGCGTTGCCACGGCACCGCGCAGTGCCAGAAAGCTCTATGAGCCTGCTGAATTGCAGCGCGCGATCTCGGCTGGGGAGTTGGTCAACTACTACCAGCCTAAGGTGGAAATCAGCACTGGCACCGTCACCGGCATGGAGACTTTGGTGCGCTGGCAACACCCGCAGGACGGTCTGGTATTCCCGGATCAGTTCATTGCCACAGCGGAGCAATTCGGGCTCATCAATGATCTGACTCGCGCCGTCATGCCCGCTGCCTTGCACCAGGCCCGTCTCTGGCAGGCGATGGGCTTAGACCTGCACGTCGCGGTCAACGTCTCCATGGACAACCTTACTTTCCTGGAGTTTCCAGATTTTGTCGCCCGCGCTGTCAGCGAGGCGGGGGTTCCATTGTCGAGTCTGGTTTTGGAGGTCACCGAAAGCCGCCTGATGAAGGATCCGCGCCTACTGCTTGACATCCTCACGCGCCTGCGCCTGAAGCGTATCGGCTTGTCCATTGACGACTTCGGCACGGGTCACTCGTCGCTGGCCCAGCTGCGCGACATTCCGTTCGACGAGCTCAAGATTGATCGCAGCTTCACCCATGGCGCGTCGCGGAACACGTCGCTCAGGGCAATCTTCGAGGCAAGCTTGGGCATGGCGCGGCAATTGGGCATGAAAACAGTCGCCGAAGGCGTTGAAGACCGCGCGGACTGGGACTTTTTGCGTGCAGCCGGCTGCGACTCCGCGCAAGGTTACTTTATCGGCAAACCCATGCCGGCTACGGAAGTGCCCAGCTGGATGTCGGCTTGGAAAGTCCGAAGCCGCGAACTCGTGGCGAGCACGATGAGCTTGTCATGAGTACGGTGCCGCGGGTTCTCAACACGCGCGCCGCTGGGGCGTGCATGACGGGCAGCGTTGGCAACGATGACCAAGCCGTGTCGTGCCCAATGGGTGCGCTGGTCTACGCCGATGCTTTGGTGCGGCACACTAGTTGGACCAGCACACCAACCGCAGGAACAAGCACGCCTGCAGAAAGCAACGCAGGTCGGGTATGCCGATGCGAACATGGCGTCGCATTTCCGACGGCGTTATCGGCGACCCGATCAGCAGGCGACCCAACTCCAGGTGCCTTGGTTGGCGCGTGTAGCGTTCTAGTTCGGCAGCCCTGCGGCCCAGGCTTCGCAGCGGCGTATGCCACCAGTCCTCCGGTTGGTTGAGCAGCGCATAGCGGCCGCAGGCCACCCCGAGATGCCAAATGGTTTCATTGAGTTCGTACCCGTTGGCTTCAGGCGATGGTTGCGCGTCTGGCAAAACCAGCGGCAACTCCCGCCATACACGCAGCATCTGCTGTGCCTTCGGATCGATGGTGACAAATCTGGCGCGGAACTCAAAGCGCATGCAAGCAAACTGGTCGTAGCTGGCCCCAAGCGGTTGCGCGTTTTGATGGTGCAGGCCGTACAGAACACGTTGCACGAAGTCCTTCTGTGCGCAGTCAAGCGGCTCCGCAGCCAGCTGATCGGCATCTAATTCGGAGTCGAAGGCCGAAGTGAAGTCGCTGTCACTGTCACTGTCAGGCACCGAGGGGCAGTTGTGGTCGGTCAGTACCTCCAGGTCCCAGCCAGTTGCACTCCAACGTGCTGACTGGGCGCGCACCAGCGGGATTTCTTTTAGTTGGCGCAGCAGTTCTTGTTGACAGCGCTCAAAGTATTGGGCTACCGAAAGCAGGCGCTCGTCATCGCCAAAGCCGGTCGTCAGCACGGACGGGCGGTTTTCCTTCAATGCGTGGAGAATTTGTGGTGCTGAGCTGACCGCGTAGTCGGCGTCAAGCAGTACGATTTCAGCCGCATCGTCGCGCAACTCGAAGTTCACGGCCAGCCGGTCGCTCAGCTTCTCGAGCACCGGCCGCAAAGCGGCGATGTCCCGGGGCCACAGCCCTACCGGCTGCAGGCCGATGGCGGGCCAACGAGCACGCTTCGAGCCCAGTCGTCGGCTAAGGGTTTCCCACAGGGCAAAGCGTTTCATGTTTGTCTTCCTCCCTCTTTGTTTATAGTGAAAAGGGTAAGCAAACAATGGCCCCTGCAGTAGCCGGCCTTGCCTGAATCGGCAGCGCGCAAAGCCCTGATTTTCAGCTCAGGGATTCCCTGAGCTAGTGTAGTGTTGCACGCTATTCAGCTCTTAAAAACCGCGCCTTTGGCCCCGTAGCGTTGTTGCAAAACCTTGCAGGCCGCACCAAGCCAGAGGCTTGGTCCTTCGCCAGGCACAAACAGTCCACTTGACTGTTTGTGTCCGGGCTCAGCCTCGCAATAGACTTGGCTATTGCTGTGGTTTGCGCCTAGCTACAGGCCCAAACGCATCGGTTTTATAAGTACCGCATAGCGTGCAACACCACACTAGAGCGTCATTAAGGCGGGGTCAGTTCGAGCTCGAACAGTGCGCCCCGGCCTTCAGTAGGCGCAGCAGCCCGCAGCATGCCGCCGTGACGACGCGCTACGCGCTGAACGAACAACAAACCAAGACCGACGCCGCGTGCGTCATGCACCGCGGCACCCTGGTCGCCTTGCGCGAGTTGTAGTATTTGCTGCGGCGAGAGTCCTGGGCCGTGGTCGCGCACCGTCAAGCGTAACGCGCCGCCATCGACGCTGGCGTGAAGCTCGACCTCACCGCCGCGGGCGCTGTGCTTGATCGCGTTGGAAACCAGATTGCCGATTGCCCTCACAACCAGTGGGCCGTCGACCGCCACATCCGCATCAGCGTCGCTAAAGCGCGTATGCAAGTTCACACCCGCCGCCACAGCCTGCGCACGCAGGTCGCCCAGCGCAGCGTCGATCAGCGCACGCGGTTGCACCGGCAACCGCTGTAGCACCCGGGTTTGCACCTGCGCTGCGCGGACAAAGTCCTCGGACATTTCCAGCGTTCGCGTTGCCAGCCGCCGAACCTCATGCAGCAATTCATCTCGCGGTGTCTGCACATCACCTCTCAAATTCAGGTCGGCCAGCAACACGATAGAACTCGCCGGCGAGCGCAGATCGTGCGAGACGAAGGCCAACGCTTCTTCGCGTTCACGCTGGGCTTGCTTGACGGGTTCGACATCGGCGATGGTCACGATCAGGCGGCGCTGGCCTTGCAGGTCTACCGCGGCGAGGTGGACAACGAAATCGCCCTTGGTGCCCAGACGTGCTTCGACGGCGATGCCGGCGCTCGACGGGCTCAGCTCAGTGATGCTGTCCTTCCAGTCCAGCGGTCGCAGGGTGGAAAACTCGGCCAACAGGCGAATCAAATCGAGCCCATTCAACTCGGCGAACGACTCCACATCGAACAGCGCTGCGGCCATCGGGTTGGCCAACACAACCTGCATCTTCTCGTCGCCCACCAGCATGGCCGTGGGCATCGCGGCCAGCGTGTCGGCAAGAAAGCGGCGCGCATCGCGTACCAGAGCGCCCGCGCGCTGCAGCGTTTGCAGTCGTGCGTCGAGTGCATCCCCATCATTCGTGGCAGCCTGGGGGTCTGTGCCTGGTGCGGCCAGTGGGTCGGCGACGATGCGCGCGATCTCGCCATCAAGGCTGGCCACGGTGCGCTCGAGGCGGCGCCAACTCCACATTGGATAGGCCAGCAGCGCCGCCAGCGAGTAGGGTACCGGGCTGCACCACAGGCCGCTGCGCAGAGCCCATAGGCTGGCCGCCACCGCCATGGGCACCGAGCCTATGGCGGCGAGCAACGCTGTGCGCGTGCCGAAGCGTCCAAAGGCGAGCAACACCAGCGCTGACAGCAGGCCAGTGGACAGCGCTGCGACCTGAAACGGCCCCATTTCTTTGACGGTATCGCCGCTGCGCAGTGTGTACAGCGTATTGGCCAATACTTCGACGCCTGGCATAGCCTGGTGACGGCCGTTGACTGGTGTTGCGAGCGTGTCGCCCAGCCCCTGCGCCGTCATGCCGATGAGCACGTAGTGCCCAGTCAGCCGCTCGGCCGGCACATCGCCACGCAAGACGTCGACGTACGAAACCCGATCGACCGTGCCCGGTGGCCCCGCATAGCGGATCAGAAATCGACTGTCGCGACCAGCCCCGTGAATGTCGGCGCTGACCGTTGATGTGGTCACCGCAGAGAGTCGCGTGGGGGGTGCTTCGCCGCCAGCTTCGAGCAGCGCCAGGGCCAGGTGCGGATAACGCGCTGAGGCCGCGCCCGTGTACAAGAAGG